>NZ_JBEZFH010000001.1:0-135688 GCF_040649355.1 Sphaerisporangium sp. NPDC049002
ACCGAGCTCAAGCGCATCCAGAACGGCGGCTGCCACCCCGTCGACGGCTGTTCCCCGGCCGGGAAGTGGAAGGGCGCCAAGTACGAGTACCTCGCGGCCAACGTTCTCAAGGAGAACAGCGACCGGTACGCGCTCCCGCCCGTGGCCATCAAGAAGGTCAACGGCGTCAAGGTCGGCTTCATCGGCCTGGTCACGCAGACCACCCCCACGATCGTGACCGCCTCCGGCATCGCCGGTCTGAAGTTCGACGAGGAGGTCGCCGCGGGCAACCGGGCGGCCAGGCTCCTGCGGCTCGCGGGCGTCAAGGCGATCGTGGCCCTGGTCCACGAGGGCGACCAGATCACCCCGAACCAGAGCCCGGACGCCTGCCCGGTCACCCCGGGCGCGGGCACCCGCATCGCCCAGGGCCTCAGCTCGGACGTCGACCTGGTCGTCATGGGCCACTCGCACCAGGCCTACATCTGCAAGACCAAGGACCCCTCCGGCCAGGACCGCTTCTACACCCAGGGCTCGTCGTTCGGCCGCGTGCTGACCTCGATCGACTTCCAGGTGGTCAAGAAGACGGGCGAGGTCGTCCGCTCCTCGGTCGTCGCCGACAACCACGTGGTCACCCGCGACGTCACGCCGGACCCGGACATCACGACGTTCGTCCAGACCTGGAAGGACCGGGTCTCGACGGTGGCCAACAAGCCGCTCGGCAAGATCACGGCTGACATCGGACGGGCGGCCGGGCCGTCCGGCGAGACCGCGCTCGGCGACCTGATCGCCGACGCCCAGCTGGAGAGCACGAAGACGGGCGGCAACGCCGAGATCGCGCTGATGAACCCCGGCGGTGTCCGCACCGACCTCACCTACGCCCAGAGCGGCTCTGAGGGCGACGGCGTCGTGACGTACGGCGAGGCCTTCACCGTGCAGCCGTTCAACAACCTCATGCAGGTCGTGACGCTGACCGGCGCCCAGCTCGACGCCCTGCTGGAGCAGCAGTGGCAGAGCGGCGGCTCGATCGTGCGCATCCTGCAGCCGTCGGCCTCGCTGACCTACACGATGGACCGGACGCAGCCGATCGGCTCGCGGATCTCCGCCATCAAGATCAACGGGACTCCGGTCACGGACGCCCAGCAGATCAGGGTCGCCGCCAACAACTTCCTCGTCGGTGGCGGAGACGGCTTCAGCGTCTTCAAGGACGGCACCAACCTGTGGAGCGGGCCGCTGGACATCGACGCGTTCGTCGCCTACCTGGGCGCGCACTCGCCGATCGCCCCGCCGGCCGTCAACCGCATCACGGTCGCCGGCTAGGCGACATCACCTGAAGGCAACCTGAAAGACAAGGGGTTCGCTCCTCCGCGCTGGTCGGGGGAGCGAGCCCCTTCTCGTAGGGGCTCAGTGGTGGGCGGGGGCCGGCTCGCGGTCCTCGATCTGCTCGCCGCCGCGGTCGGGCACGAAGCGGTACCCCACGTTGCGGACGGTGCCGATCAGGGACTCGTACTCGGCGCCCAGCTTGGCGCGCAGCCGGCGCACGTGCACGTCGACGGTGCGGGTGCCGCCGAAGTAGTCGTATCCCCAGACCTCCTGCAGCAGCTGCGCGCGGGTGAAGACCCGGCCCGGGTGCTGCGCGAGGTACTTGAGAAGCTCGAACTCCTTGAAGGTCAGGTCAAGGGCGCGAGTGCGGAGCCGCGCGGTGTAGGTGGCCTCGTCGATCGAGAGATCGCCGCTGCGGATCTCGTCCGGCACCTCCTCGGTGGCGGCGATCGAGAGCCTGCCGACGGCGAGCCTGAGCCGGGCCTCGACCTCCGCAGGACCCGCCGTGTCGAGGAGAACGTCGTCGGCTCCCCACTCGGCGGTCATCGCGGCCAGGCCGCCTTCGGTGACGATCACCATCAGCGGGCAGTCGACGCCGGTGGTGCGAAGAAGGCGGCAGAGGCTCTTGGCGTGCACGAGCTCCCTTCGCGCGTCCACCAGCACGGCGTCGGCCGGTGGTGCGTCGATGAGCGCGGACGCCTCCGCGGGAGCGACCCGAACCGAGTGGAGCAGCAGCCCGAGTGCGGGCAGCACCTCCGCTGAGGGCTCCAGAGCATTGGTGAGCAGGAGCAGGTTACTCACAGCACCTCCTAATCCAGAGGCTGACCGGGGGGTGAGGCGACACAGCTTCGCTCACGCACCGCATCCGCCTCCTCCCCGCGTTGTGACGGCGCCAGCCGTACAAACACGTAAAGGACCCGGGGGCTACATCGCCCAGGTCCCGTCAGTACGTGAGGATAGCCCACAGGAAAGGCGCGTCCATAGTGCGTCATTCAGGTGAACGGTCCATCACGCGGGAAATAACCGTAACCATTCCCTCGCCGTGCGTGACTGACACTTGTGCGGTACTCATGAGTAGACGACGGAGGTGGCTGATGACAAGGGGTACGGTGCGCTACTGGGCGGCGGCCAAGGAGGCGGCGGGAGTCGCCGAGGAGCCGTTCGAGGCGGTTACTCTTGGTGATCTCGTGGCAGAAATCACACTAAAGTATGAGAATTCGGACCTGGCGCGCGTTCTCGGACGTTCTTCCTTTCTCGTGAACGGGAACCCGGCGGGCATGCGCGACCCCCACACGGTCGAGATCCCGCAGGGCGCCACCGTGGAGGTGCTCCCGCCCTTCGCCGGAGGCTGAGCGGGCTCTCGCTGAATGCCTGCTTGACACGCGTTTCGGTGGTATCGCCCGGGGGAGTAGGGCGGCGCGGATACTGTCATCACAGGCTGTACCCCCCGAAGGAGTCGGATGCGCAAGCTGATCGTGTTCCTCATCCTGCTCGGTGTCCTCCTGGTCGTCGTCGACCGCGTGGCCGTGGCCGGCGTGCAGAGCGAGGTCTCGCGCCAGGTGGCGGCGCAGTACGACCTGGACACTCCGCCCAAGGTCGAGGTGCGCGGCATCCCCTTCCTCACCCAGGCGATCTCCGGCCGCTACGAGGAGATCAGCGTCGCGATGGGGCCGATGACGACGCCCGACGGCGCGAAGATCTCGCGTATCGACGCGGTCCTGCACGGGGTGAACGCCCCGCTCATGGACCTGATCCAGAACGCCGCCACGGCCGACATCCGCGCCGAGAGGGTCACGGGCACGGTGGTGATCTCGCGGCAGACCCTGGACGCCCGCGCGCCGCGCGGGCTCAAGGTGCAGGGCAACGGCGACGACACCCTGAACGTCACGGGCAAGCTCACGGTGGCCGGCATCACCATCCCCGTCACGGCGAAGATGAAGATCGAGGTCGTCAAGGGCGGCGTGCGGCTGACCCCCGAGAACGTCAACGGCATCCAGGTGCCGAACGCCAGCCGGGCCCTCAGCTTCACCGTGCCCATCAAGGACCTGCCGCTCAACCTCAAGATCGAAAAGGTGCGCACCACCCCCGAGGGGCTGGCGGTCGACGGCACCGCGACGGACGTGCCGCTGCGTGGCTGAACCGGATCCCGCCGCCGTACGTCATGAGAATGTGAGCCCCGCCGGAACCGCCGACGAGCAGCTGATACGCACTCTCTTCGACGAGCACGCGGGGTCACTCTACGGTTACGTGTTGCGACTGACGGGCGATCCGGGCAAGGCGGAGGACGTGGTACAGGAGACGCTGTTGCGGGCGTGGAAGCACCCCGAGGTGCTGGCCGACCGCCCGGTACGGGCGTGGCTGTTCACCGTCGCCCGCAACCTGGTCGTCGACCACCACCGTGCCCGCAGATCCCGGCCACAGGAGACCACGGACGAGGCCCTCGCCGTGATCCCCGCCGACGACGAGCTGGACCGGGCGGTGGAGTCCTGGGGCGTCGCCGACGCCATCGCGGACCTGCGGCCGGAGCATCGCGCGGTCCTGATGGAGACCTACTACCGCGGCCGGTCGGTCAAGGAGGCCGCCGAGGCGCTCGGCATCCCGGCCGGCACGGTCAAGTCGCGCACGTACTACGCGCTTCGCGCGCTGAAGCTTGCGCTGGAGGAGCGGGGGCTCGCGCCATGAGCGCCTGTGAGGACGTACGGATGTCGCTCGGCGTGTACATGCTGGGCGCGCTGGAGGCCGACGAGGCGGTCCAGGTCGAGGCGCATCTCGCGACCTGTCCCGAATGCCGTGCCGAGCT
Source organism: Sphaerisporangium sp. NPDC049002 (assembly GCF_040649355.1). Taxonomy (NCBI): domain Bacteria; kingdom Bacillati; phylum Actinomycetota; class Actinomycetes; order Streptosporangiales; family Streptosporangiaceae; genus Sphaerisporangium; species Sphaerisporangium sp. NPDC049002. Next base: position 4,100 of record NZ_JBEZFH010000001.1, read on the forward strand.
GGAGGAGCTGAGCGGGCTCACCGCGCTGCTCGGCCGGGTCTCGGAGGAGGACATCGAGCAGGCGGCCAGCCCGCCGCACGCCGTCCTCGACCGCCTGATCTCGGCGTCGGCCAGGCGGCACCGGTTGAACAGGGTGGTGTTCGGCCTCGCGGCGTCCCTGGTCGCCGTCGTGCTCGGCGGTTCGGCCTGGCTGGCGGTGGGGCGTTCCCCCGGCACGGACACGTCGATGGCGGGCGCTCCTGCCGCGAGCAGCGCCCAGGGTAGCGCCGACCAGAGTGCGGAGGGCCTGGCCCGGCGCAGTGAGCCCTTCGCGGCGACCCCGGGGCCGTCGGCCATGCTCAAGGACCAGCCGCTGCCGTCGAGGTCCCCCGTCTCCGCGTCCAACAGCAACGGCCCCATACGGGCCGAGCTGGCCCTGACCCCGGGCGACGAGGGCACGGCCGTCGAGATCGTCCTGTCCGGCGTCCCGACCGGTACGTCCTGCCGGGTGACCGCCGTCGGGATCGATGGCACCCAGTCTCCCGTGGGCAGCTGGACGGTCGACGCCGCCGACTACCGTCGCGGGCCGTCCACGTTCACCGGGAGCACCGAGCTGACGATGGACCGGATCCGGGGGTTCGACATCCGCGCCTCCACGGGCAGGCGCCTCGTTTGGGTCAAGGCGCCGTAGGCGGCACCGGGAATGGCGGCCAGGTGACCGATGTTGTCGCTGGCGATGACAGGCCTGGTGGTGCTCTGCGTGACGCTGGCCGCCGGTCTCGTGGCCGGGCTGGCTATGAGGCGGCGGAGCGGTGCCGTGCGTGCCGTGAGGAGCGAGATGGATTTCGTGGCCGCCGACGACCTCGGCGAGGAGCTGGGCGAGCGCGCCACGCTGGTGCAGTTCTCCACGGCCTTCTGCCAGCCCTGCCGGGCGACCCGGCGCATCCTGTCGGAGGTCACAGGCATGGTGCCGGGCGTGCGGCACGTGGAGATCGACGCGGAGTCCCGGCTCGACCTTGTGCGGCGCTTCGACGTGATGCGCACGCCGACGGTCCTGGTCCTCGACGGCGCCGGCCGGGTGATCAAAAGAGCCTCCGGCCAGCCCCGCAAGGTGGATGTGATCGCGGCCCTGGGGATCGTGACATCTCATGAATCGGACGGGACGTGACAGATGGCAAGACGGCGGGTACTGTCGTGGACATGACACCCTCGACGGAGCTGCTGACGAAGCGGCGCGCGGTTGACTTCTGCCGCGTGGCCACCGCGCTCTGTCGTATGGCCTGAGGGCGATCTCGCGGGTCTCACCCACCGCACCGCTCTGAATAGTGCCCGATCCACGCGTTTCCGGCACGATCCCTTCAGGAGCTCTCCGCCATGCAGGTCGATCCACGAAGCACGCGGTTTTCCGCGTTCATCACGACACTCATCCTGGCGCTGGTTCTGCTCACGGGCAACGCCTGGCTGCTCCTCGCTCAGGGCATCGTCTTCGCCCTGGGGGTCGCCGGAGTCGCGCCGTACGGGTTGGTGTTCAGACGGTTGGTGCGGCCGAGACTCGGTCCGCCGGCGGAGATGGAGGACGCAGCCCCGCCCCGCTTCGCGCAGGGTGTGGGCCTGGTCTTCGCCCTCGTCGGCGTGATCGGGTTCACCGCGCGGATCGCACCACTCGCGCTCGGCGCGACAGCCGCGGCCCTGCTGGCCGCGTTCCTGAACGCTGCCTTCGGCTTCTGCCTCGGCTGCGAAATGTACTTGATCGTCCGCCGTCTTATGCCCGCCGTAACCCGATAACCGGAGGTTCCCTAATGAGCCGCTCCGCCGTACTGGTGGACGCCGACTGGGTCGAGGCCAACCTCGACTCTCCTGGTGTCGTACTCGTCGAAGTCGACGAGGACGCCAGCGCCTATGACAAGGGCCACATCCGTGGCGCCGTGAAGATCGACTGGAAGAAGGATCTGCAGGACCCGGTCCGCCGCGACTTCGTGGACCGTGAGGGCTTCCAGGCCCTTCTGTCGGCTCGGGGCATCGGCAACGAAGACACCGTGGTTCTCTACGGTGGCAACAACAACTGGTTCGCCGCCTACGCGTACTGGTACTTCAAGCTCTACGGTCACGAGAACGTCCGTCTCCTCGACGGCGGCCGCAAGAAGTGGGAGCTCGACTCGCGCGAGCTGGTCACCGACGTGCCGGCGCGTCCCGAGACGCAGTACGCCGCCAAGGACCAGGACCTCTCGCTCCGTGCCTTCCGCGACGACGTGGTCGCCGCGATCGGCAAGCTCAACCTCGTGGACGTCCGCTCGCCTGACGAGTTCTCCGGCAAGCTCCTTGCCCCGGCCCACCTGCCGCAGGAAGCGGCGCAGCGGGGTGGCCACATCCCGACCGCCCGCAACGTCCCGTGGTCCAAGGCCGCGAACGACGACGGCACCTTCCGGTCCGACGAGGAGCTCCGCACCCTCTACGCCGGCGAGGGCGTCGACTTCGACAAGGACACGATCGCCTACTGCCGCATCGGCGAGCGTTCCGCCCACACCTGGTTCGTGCTGCACGAGATCCTCGGCCAGGCGAACGTGAAGAACTACGACGGATCGTGGACCGAATACGGCTCGCTCGTGGGCGTGCCGATCGAGTTGGGGGAGGCCCGCTGATGACCGTTCAGGGTTGCGCAGCACCGGAGCAGACCATAGCGCTTCCGGCCGGGATCGATCTGTCGACCCAGGCCGTCATCCAGGGTGTCGTCACCGGCGCCGGCACGGCGTACGCCCGCCTCCTCGACCACTCCGGCGAGTTCACCGGCGAGGTGGTGGTGTCCGACGAGGGCATCTTCCGCTTCTTCGCCGCGCCCGGTTCCTGGACCGTCCGCATCATCGCGGGCGGTGGCGTCACCAAGGACGTCACCGTGGAGGCCCGCCTCGGCGAGGTCTCCCAGCTCCAGGTCGCCGTCTGACGATCGCCTGGTGGCCTCGCCGTCCGGCAGGGCCATGAGGCGCGCATCTCGACGAAAGGGCCGGCGTTCCCGTCACGGGCGCGCCGGCCCTTTCGCGTGTCCCGTGACGGGAACGCCGGCCCTCGCGTGGCGGTGACGGCAACGCGGGCCCTTTCGCGCGTCCGGCCTTTTCCCGGGCTTGTTCAGGGATTCCCCAAATGGGATCTCTTCCCCTGATGCTGCTGCGACGCGTGGTGAGCCGTCGATAGGATGCACCGGATGTCCGAATCCACCCGCACTCCCGCCGTCTGGTCGCTGCCGTGGCACACCCTGAGCCTGGCCGGGCGATGCCTGCTGCCGCTCGTGATGTGGTACTCGGCGGGGCAGTTGCTGCGGTTCGGCCTGCTCGCCGCCGGTACCGACCTCTCGCACGGCTCCATGCGCGACCTGCGGCTCGTCGTGACGATGCTGCTCTTCATCGTCATGGTCCTGGCGAACCTGATCGTCAGCGTGGGGATGTTCTTCACGCTGCGCGGGGCGCTGTCGGAGATGCGCGCCAGGCGGGGGGACGGCGAGGAGGACGAGGGCTTCGTCGGCAGCCTCAGCAGGGTCATCGTGCCCTTCACCGCGCTCTACCTGAGCTGGGGCTGGCATGTGGACGACGTGCGGGCCTTCATCACCACCGACTTCAAGCGGCAGAGCGGTGAGAAGGGCTACCTCGGCGCCTTCTACGACATCTCCACCGGGCAGACCCAGGACACGAGCCTCGGCCTCGTCGGGCTGAACTTCACCGTGACGCTGGCCATCATGATCGCGGCCTTCGTGGCTCGTTACTTCTTCACGATCTGGCGCGAGAAACGAGGGAGCCGTTCCGCGGCCCTCGCCGTCGCCTTCTGCGAGCTCTCCTTCTTCTACTACGGCGCGCAGGTCGTCGCCTCCCGTGGCGGCTGGGTCGGCGGCCGTGCCGCCGTGACCTGGTGGAACGACCTCATGGCCACCCTTTCGCTCAAAGTCCCCGGCTGGGAGGCGTTCTGGGGCGCGGTCGGGGTGATCAGGCCGTACGCCTGGGACGCGCTGGTGCTCCCCGCCGTCTGGCTGACCGTCGCGATCCTGATGTACGGCGCGTACGCGGAGGACGCCGCCACCGTGATCAAGGGCACGAAGCTGGAGCCCGCGGCCGCGCAGGCCGGAGAGGCGATCACCGCGCGGACCCACTCGCTCACCCGCCGGACCCTGACGCGGTTCTTCGGCCGCTGGACGCACTGGGTGGCGCTGGCGAACACCGTGCGCCTGGTCGTGCGGGGCGGCGCGCCGCTGTTCGGGGTGTTCGCCCTCTGCTTCGCGGCGATCAAGGTCGGCGAGGGGTACGCGGACCGCGGCCTGCAGTACCTGGCGGGCAACGACTACCCCGTGCTCTACTGGGACGTCGTCTTCGTGCCGATCAACTTCGTGGTGGACCTCGCGGTCACCATGCTCACCACCTGCCTGCTGGCGGCGACCTTCGACGTCGCCGCCTCCGCCGAACGGCGGCGCGCCGCGGCGGTCAGCGACCGAACCGCAGAGCAGGCCCCGACTCCTGCTCTCCCGCGTGGAGACTCGGCCAGAGCATCAGCTCGACCTGGTCGACCAGTTCCTTCGGGACCGCGCTCAGCAGGGTGAAGCGTCCCGGCACGCCGGGCGAGAGCTCGTCGGGGGTCTTCCACGGCTCGGCCGTCCAGGTGCGGCCCGCCTTGTCGGCCATATAGAAGCCGGGCAGGCTGTAGGAGTACCTCGTGCCTTCGGAGTTCAGCGCGGTGGCCTGCACGTCGATCTGGATGATGGTGCGGTCGGGCAGGTCCGTCCGCTGGTCCGGTATGACGGCGATGCCGAGGAGCCGCCACTTCGCGTCCGCCAGCGGCGCCTCCTGGCCGGGCGACACCCGCTGGACCCGTGCGGGAGTGACGCTCTTCTCGAACCGGTTCAGCGCGTCGTACCCCCCGATCGCGAGGAACGCGGCGGTCAGCCCGAGGGCCCCGGCGAGCTGCAAGCCGATCTTGGCCGCCTTCGGCATCGGGCGGCGGCGCCGCCGCGAGGGCTGCGCGGGCGGGCGTGCCTGCACGGGGGGCGCGACGGGCCCGGCGTAAGGCGCCTTGGCGGGGGCCGGAATGCCTGCGGGGGACGGCGGCGGCCACGGCTGGCGGCGGGGGGCCGGCCCGTCGTCGATCACGGGGATCGGCACCGTGGAGCTGCCTCTGGACTCCGGCTCAGGAGGAGGCCAGACCCTGGCGTCGGGGCGGGGCAGGCGCTTGGAGGGGGTGAACCAGGACGGCTCGGCGGCGGGAGGGCGCCAGACGCCGGTGTCGTCGGGATTCTCGTCGCGCATCAGCCGCTCACCTCGTAGACGTCCTTCGCGGCATCGACCATCTGGCGGGCCTTCGCCTGGTCGAGACCGGGATCGAGGGCGATTTCGGGCATGTAGGCGTCGCCGAACAGCGTCCTGGGCTCCGCGACGACGACCTGGGCCCCCGCGACCTTGTCCGCGGGGAGGTCGAAGAAGTAGAAGCCGGAGCGCCACCAGGCAGGCTGGATCCACTTGTCCCCGAGCGTCGCGCCGGAGTCCACCCGGTCGGTGGGCTCGAAGCGCAGGCCGTCGGCGGTGATGACGTGCGCGGTGATCTTGATGGGCCGGCGGGGTGAGGTGAGCCCCACCTTGGCGATCAGGAAGACCTGGTCGGCCGTGGAATCCTCGGTCGCGTACTGCTTCTTGACCCGTACGGACTTGGCGAACTCCACGCGTTCGAGGCGGGCGGAGAAGTGCGCGGTGCGCAGTTCCTGGTGCATGCCGCCTGACACGGTCAGGGGCTCCCTCCGCTGGTCGACCGTCAGCACGTGCGTCTGGACGTAGACCGCGGCGCACATCAGCGCGACCCCGATGATCGCGCCCACCGTCCTGCGCCACAGCGGAACGCGGCGGCGTGGCGGACCGGGACGCGCGGGCGCCTGCGCGCCGGGCACGAGGCCGGGGGAGGCGGCCATCACACCTCCTCCACGCGGACGGGCAGGTCGACCTGGGCGACGACCACGGGCGCGTAACCGGAGGTGCCGCCCCTCTCGCGGTCCTCCGCCGTCAGCGGCTCCTCGGTCTCCACCCGCAGCCAGTCGTGGGTCCGATAGATGAAGCTCTCGTGCCACTCGTAGGCGCCGGCATCGATCTCGACCGTTTTGGGGGGCTCCTGGTCGGCCGGCAGCTCGTATGCCATGACCACGGTCGCGGGCACGCCGGGATGAAGCTGGCCGTACGTGCGGCCTCCGGAGATCGTCACGACACGGGGGCCGATCGTCGTGGCCGACGGGCCGGACTCCTTGATGAGTTTCCCGTCGGCCCTGACCGCGACCAGCGCCGAGTTCATCATCTCGGCGATGAACGTCTCTTCGGAGGTGTTGGTCACCCTCATGATGATCTGCAGGTAGCGCTTGCCGGAGACGCCGAGGCCGTCCTCGCCTCCGGGGCGGACGACGGCGTCCTCGAAGAGCGTGGTCATCCGGCCCTGGTCGACCTTCGCGCCCTTACCGAGCAGCTCGGGCTTCTCCTTCGGGGCGTCTTCGAGGCCCCCGAAGGCCGCGCTCACTCCCACGGTCACGGCCACCAGAGCGGCCAGGACCGGTAGGAGGACCGGTCGCCGCCGTGAACCGCCGCTCGTAGGGGTGGACGTCATGCCACAGGATGGTAGTCGTTGCTTGTTCCCCTTCCGCCTCGTTCGTCCCACGAATGGGCGCTACAAGTCCGCAACTATGCAGAAACCCGGCAAAAGGGTCGAGGAACGGTGTTCCCGGGAGTGGTGAAACCTGACCGCCGGTTCCCAGGAATCTGGTCCGAATGGCGAGAACCCTGCCCCAATAAGGGGTGTAACTCATACGCTGTCACAGTCGGAGAGCTAGTTCACGGGCATGGGGCCGGCAAGCTCCCCAGCGAGCGCGACCATTGGCAGGTGGAGGTCCGGTGGCGGACGTGCACCCAGAGCATGCGCAGCTGCAGGCTGACCGGATCTATCTGGGTTGGCAGTACGCGATGCTGTTTCCCGATCCGGGCCCCCCGCCGAGGCGCCCCTCGCCCGGGGAGATCGCGGAGGAGCCCGCCCCGGTCGACCCGGCCTGGGTCCGCAGGGAGCGCCTTCAGGAGGACCTGCTCAACCGCCCCGTGAAGATCGTCGGAATCTTCATGGGCATCCTCGCGATCCTCCTCCTCGCCCTCGGTGTCAGCGAGATCATCGGCTGGCCGTTCGTCGTCATCGGGCTGGTGGCCACCGGAGGCGTGGCCACCATCTGCGGGTACGCCGTCCACCAGGGCGAGCGGGCGCTCCGTTCCCGCATCAGGGAGCAGGAGTCGCGGGCCGACCAGCGCCGCGAGCGGCGCGAGCGCGAGCTGTTCGACGCCCAGGAGGAGCACGCCGGGCGCTACCGCGAGTGGGCCGCCAAGAAGGAGCAGTACGACAGGCAGCTCACCTGGTACGCCGTGGCCGTGCCCGACGAGATCGACCGCATCGACGTGGCCGGCGGCACCCTGCCCGGCTGGTCCGCCCTGATCACCCTGCTCGGCGCGACCCGGCTCTACAGCGGCGGCCACCTCACCGTCCTCGACCTGTCCGAGGGCGCGATCGCCAAGGATCTCATCGAGCTGGCCAGGCGCGGCGGCGACGACCCCCTGGTGTGGGTGCTCCCGGTCGACCTGCCGAGGCTCGACCTCGGCGCGACGCTGCCGCCCGAGGCGTTCGCCGACGTGCTCGCCCACGTCGTCAGCGTCAGCGAGGAGCACCGCACCACCCGCGACCTGAGCTTCGACAACGCGATCCTCGAACGGGTGCTGGAGGTGCTCGGCGAGAACGCCACGATCAACCAGGTCACGGCCGCGCTCCGCGCCCTGGCCCAGGTGGGCGACCCGCGCGACGACCTGCGGTACGGCCTGCTCACCGCCACCCAGCTCGAACGCATCGGCACCCTGTTCGGCAGGGGCGTGACCGACCGGGTGGTGATCGAGCGTGCCTGGGCGCTCGAATCCCAGCTCCGCAAGCTGGAGACCCTCGGCTCGGAGGCGGTGAAGCTGCCGCCCGCGCGGCTGCGCGTGGTCTCCATGGACCGCCAGGCCGGGGTCTTCGGCAACCGGGTCCTCGGCACGTACGTCGCGACCGCGCTGACGCACATCCTGCGGCAGTCACCGGCCTCGGAGCGTCCCTGGTACCACACGATCATCGTCGCGGGGGCGGACAAGCTCAGGGGCGACGTGCTCGACAGGCTGATGGACGCCTGCGAGACCTCGCAGACAGGCCTGGTGCTGACCTACCGCTCCCTCACCCCCACCGTCAGGGAGCGCCTCGGCCGGGGGCACGCGGCCGTCGCGTTCATGCGCCTCGGCAACGCCGAGGACGCCAGGGTGGCCAGCGAGCACATGGGCACCGAGCACCGCCTGGAGCTGGCACAGCTCACCGAGACCATCAGCCCGGCCGTCGACGGCGTGAACGGCTCCTACACCTCCACGGTCGGCGACGGCGCCGGTCGCACCCGTCCCGGGGAAGAGGAGAAGGGCGAAGGCGACCTCAAGGAGGGCATCACCGAGTCCACCGAGTGGGGGCGCAGCGCCAGCAAGGCGATGGGGGAGGAGCGCGTGCTGCACCGCAGCAGGGAGTTCCTGGTGGAGCCGCACCAGCTCCAGCAACTTCCCACGACCTCGGTGATCGTCACCCACGCGACGGCAGAGGGCCGGCAGGTGCGGCTCGCCGACGCCAACCCGGCGATTCTCACCTTCCCCAAGACCACTTTGGGGGAGTTCGAGGAGGTCCGCCGGGTCATGCTGACCCCGCCGGAGCCCGAGCCCGTGCCGGAGGAGGACCTGTTCCCGCCCAATCTGGGCCCGCCGCCCGAGCGGCTCGACTGGAGGACACGGCATTGAACAGGTAATCCCCTGGCAAACGTCGATGGCATAAGGGATTTGAGCTTGATATGCAGGCAAGCGTGTCCTCCGCAGCGCCCAGCGCGCCGTTCCCGCTGAGTGGTCCGTGGTATCGCATCCAGGCGATCACGGCCCCTTCGCGTAGCTCGTCGGCCGAGTGGGATTTCGTCACCGTCCTGCCCGCCGTGCTGTCCGCCGCCCAGCGCAACCGGCCCTTCGTCATCGGTTGGCTCTCCCGCGGATCCGGTGCGCCGCTGGAGTTGATCACCAACGCCGGACCGCTCACGCCGCCGCGCCCGCCCAGGCGCGCGTCCAGCGCCACCGTCGAGGAGCCGCCGCAGGGGCCCCAGCCGCTGCTGTTCCCCGGCGGCGCGCGGGGCGTGGAGATCGGCGACGACTGGCTCGCCGACCTCGCCGACCTGGCCTGGACACCGTGCCCAGGCCGCCAGGCCCCGCCGCTCAACGGGCGCAGGGAGCCGAGCCCCGACGAGCTGCTGCGGCCGACACTTTTCGAGTCCACGCTGGTCACGCTGATGTCGCGCCCGTTCGCCTGGCTCGTCGTGGCCGAGCCCACCGACCTGCTGGACGCCGAGGTCGCCCACCTGCGCACGCAGCTCAACGTACTTCGGCAGTACGGCGACGCCTCCGAGCGCAGCCGGTTCGACGCCGAGCGGGCCGAGCGGCGGATGCAGGAGCTCGACGCCTTCCGCGAGGCGGGCCTGTGGAACGTCCGGGTGCTGGCCGGCGCGGCGGGCCCCGACGAACTGCGGCAGATCGCGCCCGTCCTCGTCGGCTCGGTCGAGATGAGCCACCACCCCTACCGGCTGCGCAGCGCGCTGTCGCTGCCCATCCTCGCCGGGTTCGGCCGGGCCACCGCCGTCGAGCCCGTGTACTGCTTCGCCGAGGCGCTGGGCGTGACCCTCCAGGACCCGGCCGACGGCGCGGCGGCGCCCTTCGCGGCCACCGCCGGGGCGCTGGCAGCGCTCGCCGGGCTGCCCCGCCGTGAGGTCCCCGGTGTGCGGGTGCTCGACGCGGGGTTCTTCGACGTGACCAGCGAGGCCGACGTCCGCAACACCGGGGAGCCCGTGCTCGACCTGGGCGCGATCATCGACGGGCAGGACCGCCCGGTCGGGTCGTTCCGGGTGCCGCTCGCGACGCTCAACCGGCACGCCTTCATCACCGGGGCGACCGGCTCGGGCAAGTCCCAGACCGTACGCCACCTGCTGGAGCAGCTCAGCGAGGCCGGCATCCCCTGGCTCGCGATCGAGCCCGCCAAGTCCGAGTACGCCGCGATGGCCGGGCGCATGGAGCACCTGGGGCCGTTGACGGTGATCAATCCCTCGGCGCCCGACAACGTCCCGTTCAGCGTCAACCCGCTCGCCCCCGAGCCGGGCTACCCGGTCCAGGCGCACATCGACATGGTCAGGGCGCTGTTCATGGCCGCCTTCGACGCCGAGGAGCCGTTCCCGCAGATCATGTCGCTGGCGCTGCAGCGCGTGTACGAGGCCAACGGCTGGGACGTCGTCACCGGCGGCGGCGTCCCGGGCGCCGCGGTGCAGCCGGCCGTGCCCACGCTGGAGCAGTTGCAGACCCACGCCCTTGAGGTCATCCAGGAGATCGGGTACGGCAGGGAGGTCCAGGCCGACGTCGAAGGCTTCATCAGCCTGCGGCTGAGGAGCCTCCGGGTCGGCTCGGCTGGGCGGTTCTTCGAGGGCGGCCACCCCGCCGACATCGGCGGGCTCTTACAGCGCAACGTCGTGTTCGCGATCGAGGACGTCGCGAACGACGAGGACAAGGCGTTCCTGATGGGCACGCTCATCATCCGCATCGTCGAGCACCTGCGGATGCGCGCCCGGCAGGAGAAGGCCCGCGGGCTTCAGCACGTCATCGTGATCGAGGAGGCCCACCGGCTGCTGCGCGACAGGGGCTCCCAGCGGGCCAGCACCCACGCGGTGGAGCTGCTGGCGGGGATGCTCGCCGAGATCCGCGCGTACGGCGAGGGCATCGTCGTGGCCGAGCAGATCCCGACCAAGCTCATCGCCGACGTGGTGAAGAACACCGCGCTGAAGGTCGTGCACCGGCTCCCGGCCGAGGACGACCGCAGGCTCGTCGGCGCGGCCATGAACCTCAGCGAGGAGCAGTCCCGCCAGGTCGTCTCCCTCCAGCCGGGCACCGCCGCCGTCTTCGCCGACGGCATGGACCGTCCGCTGCGCATCCAGGTGCCGCTCGGCGAGGACCGCGAGCACACCCTTCTCGGCCCGATCCCGCCCATACGCGGACGCCGGTCCGCCGCCTGCGGGCACGAGTGCACGACGGGCAAGGCCTGCACGCTGTTCGAGCTGCGCGAGGCCGACCTGCTCGCCGACGCGCCCGAGTGGGCGTGGCTGCGCATCTGGACCGACACCGTGGTGCTGGCCTTCTGCACCAACCGGTCGCTGCCGGGCGTCCCGCGCGTGCTGGCCGACATCTGGGGCGAGCTTCCCCCGAGGCGCCGCGAGTGCCTGCTCGCCACGCTGGTGGAGCGCGCGGTGGCCAGGCGGGCGTGGTCGCTGCGCACGTTCTACGACCCGAGCCTGCTCACGGTGAAGGCGGCGGAGGTGGCCGCGGCGCTGCTCGACCCGTCCGGTGAGGGCAAGCCGGCCCCCGGTGAGCGGCCGGGCGCCGCGTGGGTGATCCCGCAGGTCCGCTGGGTCCACGAGGTCGACCGGCTCTTCCCGTACGGCCACCAGGCGCCGAACCTCCGCAGTCCCGCCCCCGTGATGGAGTACGCCCTGTTCGGCACCGACCCGTCCGGCAGGCCGTACCCGCACATCGGGGTCAACGGGTCGGGGCCGGTGGAGAACGTGGCCCGCACCGAGCTGCTCGGGCACCGTGCCAAGGCCCTGCGCCACCACCCGCTGTCGATGGAGATGGACCGCAACCGGGCGCTCGCCTGGCGGGTCCTGCTCGGTGACGACGAGCACGAGGGCATCCAGGAGGACTTCACGACCGTCGCCATCGGCGTCGAGCCGCGTGACCGGGTCCGTCACATCGCCCAGACCATGGGGGCGGCGTGGCTGGAGACGGTGCTGGCCTGGCCGAGGAGGTTCGTGCTGCCGTTCGAGGGGGGCGCCGAGAACCAGGCGGAGCTGTCGTTCCTCGACTAGCGCGCCCTCGTACGGCCCGGCTCGTGAGCCTTGTGCGGAACTCTCCGCGCGGGCCGCACTAGGATCACGGGCATGACCCAGCTACCGCTGCGTGCTCAGCTAGCGAGTGCCCTCGGGCGTACTGCCGCCACCCTCTCCCGGGTCACCGGGCGTGGCGACGGATCGGTGATCGGCGGGCGCGTCGGGCTGATCCTGGAGCCCGACCTGCTCCGCAAGCTGGCCGCCGACCGCAAGCTCGTGCTGGTCAGCGCCACGAACGGCAAGACGACCACCACCCGGCTGATCACCTCAGAGCTTCAGGAGCTCGGCGAGGTCGCCACCAACGCCTTCGGCGCGAACATGCCGGCCGGTCACGTGTCGGCGCTGTCCCAGGCCAAGCAGGCGCCCTTCGCCGTCCTTGAGGTCGACGAGAAGTACCTCCCCGAGGTGCTCGACACGACCGGCGCGACGATCGTGTGCCTGATGAACCTCAGCCGCGACCAGATGGACCGCGCGGCCGAGATCTGGCTGCTGGCCCAGAAGTGGCAGCGCGCCCTTGCGGGCAAGGACACCCACGTGATCGCCAACTGCGACGATCCGCTGGTCACCTGGGGCGCCTCGACCGCCTCCCGGGTCACCTGGGTCTCCTGCGGGCAGCCCTGGAAGGAGGACTCCTGGTGCTGTCCGCAGTGCGGCGGTCCGCTCGACCGCAAGGGCAACGACTGGGCCTGCCGCGAGTGCACGTTCCGCCGTCCCGAGCCCACCTGGGTGCTCGACGACGACGCGGTGATCGACCCCCGGCGGCAGCGCTGGGTGCTCGGCCTCCAGCTTCCCGGCCGGGCGAACCGCGCCAACGCCGCCATCGCGCTGGCGACGGCCGAGGCGTTCGGCCTGCCGGTCGACCGGGCGCTCCCGAGGCTCCGTGAGGTCAGGTCGGTCGCCGGGCGCTACACGACGGTCGAGCGCGACGGGCGCTCGCTGCGGCTGCTGCTCGCCAAGAACCCCGCAGGCTGGCTGGAGGCGTTCGAGGTCGCCGACCCGTCCCTGCCGATCGTCCTTTCTGTGAACGCCCAAGGGCCCGACGGCCGCGACACCTCCTGGCTCTGGGACGTCGACTTCCGCATCCTGAGCGGCCGGCCCGTCTACGTGACGGGCGAGCGGCGGCTCGACCTGGCACTGCGGCTCGACGTCGCCGGGGTGGCCTTCGAGCTCTGCGACACCTTCGAGCAGGCCGTCGCCCGGCAGGCGCCCGGCCGCGTCGACGTGATCGCCAACTACACAGCCTTCCAGCAGATTCGAGCGGAGTTCGGCCGTGCCGTCTGACAGCGCCCTGCGCATCGTATGGATCTACCCGGACCTGTTGAGCACGTACGGCGACCAGGGCAACGTCCTGATCCTGGAGCAGCGGGCCCGCAAGCGGGGCATTCCCGTCGAGACCGTCTACGTCCGGTCGGCCGACCCGGTGCCTGACTCGGGCGACATCTACCTCATCGGCGGCGGAGAGGACCGGCCGCAGATCCTCGCGGCCGAACGGCTCCGGCGCGACGGAGGCCTGCGGCGGGCGGTCGACCGCGGGGCCTCGCTCCTGGCGGTCTGCGCGGGCTACCAGATCATGGGGTCGGTGTTCGGCGGCGAGGAGGGCCAGCCGGTGGCGGGCATCGGCCTGCTCGACATCGAGAGCGCCCGGGGGCCCGCCCGCGCGGTGGGCGAGCTGGCCGCCGAGGTCGACACCGGCCTTGGCGGGCACATGCTGACGGGCTTCGAGAACCACATGGGCATCACCCGGCTCGGCCCCGGGGTACGGCCGCTGTCGCGCACGGTGGTGGGCACGGGCAACGGCGACGGCACCGAGGGATGCCACGCGGGCAAGATCGTCGGTACGTATCTCCACGGGCCGGCGCTGGCGCGCAACCCGTGGCTCGCCGACGTCTTCCTGGGCTGGGCCACGGGGCCGCTGACCCCGATCGACGACAGCTGGTACGAAAGGCTCCGCGAGGAGCGCCTCAGGGCCGTTCTGCCCCACTGAGCCGCCGGTGGCGGGGGTCCGGGCTCAGTAGACGAGCGCCTGGACCCCTTCGCCGAGCACTTCCTCGACGAACGTCGAGGCGCCCGCGATGCGCACGCCGTCGATAAGGTCCTCCACGCCGATGTGCCGGCGTGCCGCGCACTGCGTGCACACGGTCACCTTGCCCCCGGCCAGCACGACGTCGAGCAGGTCCGCGAGCGGAGTGGCCTCGGCGAGGGTGAACTCCTTGGCCCGGCCGGGCAGGCCGAACCACGCCGACTCTCCGGTCAGCCACAGGGACACCGGGACACCACTGGCCACGGCGGCGGCCGCGACGGTGAAGGCCTGGTTGCACCGCTCGGGGGCGTCTGACCCTGCCGTCACCTTTATCACCATTGATCGTGCCATGATCTGAGCCTATGCGCGGAGGACGGGACTTCACCAGGCGAATGCCCCGTTCGGTGTCGCGGCGCGAGCCGCGCGGGCGGGCATTTAGGCTCATGTGCCATGGACTCCCAGTCACTGCATCCTGCCCTTGAGCCGATCTCCTTCCTGCTGGGCAGGTGGGAGGGCGCCGGAGTGGGCGGTTACCCGACGATCGAGAGCTTCCGGTTCGGCCAGGAGATCACCTTCGAGCACAACGGCAAGCCGTTCCTGAGCTACCACAGCAGAACCTGGCTGCTCGACGACGACGGCGCCATGGTGAGGCCCCTCGCCACCGAGTCGGGGTACTGGCGGGCGCTGCCCGAGCGGCAGCTGGAGATCGTGCTGGCCCACCCGACCGGCATCGTCGAGATCTACCTCGGCGAGGTCGTGTTCCACAAGATCGAGATGCGGACCGACGTCGTCGCCCGCACCTCGACCGCCAAGGAGTACACGGCGGGGCACCGGCTCTACGGCCTGGTCGAGGGCAACCTGATGTACGCGTACGACATGGCCGCCGAGGGGCAGCCGCTCACCTCGCACCTGTCCGCCGAGCTGAAGAAGGTCGGCTGAGGCGGGGCCAGGAACACGAAAGAACCCCGGGCGTGCTCCGTCTCCTGATGAGACGGGCCGGCTGGACCATGGGAGGAGGGAACTCCCCCCGCCGGCTGCCCGGGGTTCCGGTGTCTGTCGTGGATTCGCCTGGACGCCACCAGTGCCCGGGAGGGCACGACGTCTGGACGGAAGGTCCTGACTGGCGTTGCCCTAGCGGACAGCCACCTCGCTAGCCCAATAATGATCAACCATTGTTCGGACCACCTCCCTTCTGCGTGCTTCGTACGCTATGCGAGCCCCTCCGGGCGGGCAAGCGAATATTTCCTCACGCCCCGAGCCGCGTGAACGGCGTCGTGCGAGGTCCCGGAAGGGGCCGCGTGACGCGGTCCCACTCGGCTCCGCGTACCTCCCTCGCCCCCCGCGCGGGACTCGTAGACTCGGTGCATGACCGGGACATGGCACGAGGAGCTGCGCGCGCGTGGATATCGAGTAACTCCGCAACGGCAGTTGGTGCTGGAGGCGGTCACCCGGCTGGGTCACGCGACGCCCGAGGACATCTGCGGCCAGGTGCAGGAGACCGCCAGGGGCGTCAACATCTCCACCGTCTACCGCACGCTGGAGCTCCTCGAAGAGCTGGGCATGGTCACCCACACCCACCTCGGGCACGGCGCCCCCACCTACCACCTGGCGAGCAAGGCCGATCACGTCCACCTGGTGTGCCGGGGCTGCGGCCAGATCACCGAGGTGAGGCCGGAGCTGGTCGCGGGCATGGTGTCCAAGCTCGAAAGCGAGCTCGGCTTCGAGACCGACGTCCACCACCTGACCGTCTTCGGCCGGTGCCGCGACTGCCGCCCGTGAGTGCGCGGAAATCCGCCTGAGAGCAATAACCTGGACGCATGCGAAGCCCTCTGCTCGACACGCCAGGAGCCGTAGCCGCCGAGTCCCCCGATGACACCGTCGCCGCGCACTACGGCGAGCTTTACGCCGAGCAACGCGCGCTCGCGGCGGGAGAGGCCCTGGTCGACCGGAGCAACCGCGAGGTCGTCCGCATCTCCGGGCCCGACCGGCTCAGATGGCTCAACGACCTCAGCTCGCAGAAGGTCGACACGCTGGCGCCCGGCACGCCCACGCAGACGCTGCTCCTCGACGCGCAGGGCAGGCTGGAGCACCACCTGACGCTCGTCGACGACGGCGAGTCCGTCTGGGCGCACGTCGAGCCCGGCACCTCGGCCGCGCTGGTCGCCTTCCTGGAGAAGATGCGGTTCATGCTCCGCGTCGAGGTGGCCGACATGACCGCCGGCTACGCCGTGGTGACCGTCGCCGCCCCCGGCGCGGCCGACGGCGCCACGCGGCCGGTGCCTGAGGGGGCGATCGCGATCGGCGGCGACCTGCTCGTCCCGCGCGAGCGGCTGGCCGGGCTCGCCGAGGAGCTCGGCCTGCGCCCGGCGGGCCTGTGGGCGTACGAGGCCCTGCGCATCGAGGCGCACCTGCCTCGGGCCGGGTTCGAGACCGACCACAAGACGATCCCCCACGAGGTCGGCTGGATCGGCTCCGCCGTCCATCTCAGCAAGGGGTGCTACCGGGGCCAGGAGACCGTCGCCCGGGTGCACAACCTGGGTCACCCGCCGCGCCGCCTGGTCTTCCTGCACCTGGACGGCAGCGTCGACACCCTGCCGCACCACGGCGCGCCGGTGACCTTCGGCGTGGGGTCGCCCAGGGAGGCCGACCCCGAGGCCGCCGTGGAGGGGAGCGCCGAGCCCGGCCAGGTCGGCTTCGTCGGCTCGTCGGCCCGCCACCACGAGCTCGGGCCCATCGCCCTGGCCGTGGTCAAGCGCACCGTCCCCGTGGACATCTCGCTGCTGGCCGGGGGTGTTCCCGCGAGCCAGGAGGTCATCGTGCCGCCGGACGCCGGGCGCAACGTCACCATCGACCCGGGCCTGCGCCGCCGCATCCGCTGACCCCGCCGCCGGTCGGGCGTCTCAGGTCTCGATGATCAGCGTGATGGGGCCGTCGTTGACGAGCTCGACCTTCATGTCGGCCCCGAACACACCGGTCTCCACCCGGGCGCCCGCGGAGCGCAGCTCCGCGACCACGGCCTCGACCAGGGGCTCGGCCACCGGGCCGGGCGCCGCCGCCTGCCAGGTGGGGCGGCGGCCCTTCCTGGCGTCGCCGTAAAGCGTGAACTGGCTGACCACCAGCAGGGGCGCGCCGATGTCGGAGCACGACTTCTCGCCCGACAGGATGCGCAGGCCCCAGAGCTTGGCGGCGAGCTTCGCGGCCTCGACGGGGCCGTCGGTGTGGGTCACGCCGACCAGCACGAGCAGGCCGGGCTCGTCGATCGCCCCCACGGTCTGCCCGTCGACGACCACGGAGGCGGAGGTCACCCGCTGAACAACGGCACGCATGGTCCACGATTCTTCCACCGCCGTCGCGCGGGCGACGCCATCGGCCTGAACGGCGTCCTCTCACCGTCCGTACACTCAGGTGCGAAAGGAGGCCAAGTGTCCGCTGTGCCATTGATTGTGGAAGTTGTCCGTTCCGGGTTCGTGGAGTCCGTCCATCGTGCCTGGGTCTTCGCCATGGACGCCGAGGGGGTGCCGGTGGCCGTCCACGGTGACGTCGCGGCCGCGGCCTCGCCGCGCTCGTCGATGAAGCCGTTGCAGGCGCTCGGCATGCTCCGCGCGGGGCTCGACCTTTCCGGCGAGCTTCTCGCGCTCGCCTGCGCGAGCCACTCGGGTGAGGACTTCCACGTCAGGGGAGCCTCCGAGATCCTCGCGGGCGCGGGGCTCGACGCGACCGCCCTGCGGTGTCCCGAGGACCTTCCCCTGGACACCGCGACGGCGCACCGGGTGCTGCGCGGCGGAGGCGGACCGGCCCGTATCACCATGAACTGCTCGGGCAAGCACTCGGCGATGCTCGCGACCTGCGTGGTCAACGACTGGCCGACCGGCGACTACCTGCATCCTGGGCATCCCCTGCAGAGGGCGATCCGCGCGACCGCCGAGGAGCTGACCGGAGAGCGGGTCGCGGCCACCGGAGTCGACGGCTGCGGCGCGCCGCTGTTCTTCGCCTCCATGGCCGGGGTCGCGCGGGCCTTCCGCGCGCTCACGCTGGCCGCGCCCGGCACGTACGAGCGGCGGATCGCCGACGCGATGCGCGCCCACCCTGAGTGGACCTCGGGCACGTCCCGCCCCGAGGCCGCGCTGATGCGCGCCGTGCCGGGGCTCCTGGTCAAGTCGGGGGCCGAGGCCTTCGAGGCGTTCGCCTTCGAGGACGGCCGTGCGGCCACGGTCAAGATCGAGGATGGCAGCCAGCGGGCGAGGGCGCCGGTGACGATCGCCGTCCTGCGCGCGCTCGGGCTGGGGCTGGACTCCCCAGTGCTGGACGCGCTCGCCTGCCCGCCGCAGTTCGGCGGAGGCCGTCCCGTTGGCGAGCTCCGCGTACGCGGCCAGGTGTGACCCCGCGCTACCCGGGCCTTGGGACCGCTCAGAGCGAGCGGCGGAACTGGCGGGACGCGGAGATCGCGCCCGAGGTCGTCAGCGTGAACGTGCGCATGGAGCCGGCGAACTTGGACAGGTCCCACTCGGCGGGCCCGTTGTACCAGTACAGGTGGTCGGCCGGCCCGCCGTCGCCGTCCAGCGCGGCCACCACGCGCGCCCAGCGGTCCACGTTGTCGAAGACCACGGCGTACGGCAGGTAGCGGGAGAACAGCTCGATCCGCTGGGCCGGGGGCACCTCGCCGATCTCCCCCGAGGCGAGGTAGTCGCGGAAGCCGAGGGTGTGGGCGAGGGCCGAGGAACCCCGTGAGGTCTTGGCCGGCATGTACTGCCCGCCCACCGCCAGGGCGGCTCCCGCGATGACCAGCGCCAGGCCGATCAGCCCGTACGTCGTCAGCCAGGCGAGCAGGACGGTGGCGAGCACGCCGAGGCCGGTGACGATCACGCCGATCGTGGTCCAGCGACCAGGAGCGCGACGAGCGCGCCCCCGGTGAGCGGGCTGAGCGTGAAGGCGTTGGCGAGCTCGAACCGCCGCTCCAGGATCGGCTTGCCGCCGCTCGCACCCGCGGGGAAGCCGGCGACGACGGTCAGCGCCTGCGAGGGGCCGAGGCCCTGCTGCTCGAACTCGGCCCGGGTGCCGCTCTCGTCCATCGAGGCCGCGGTGCAGCCGATGGCGGAGGTCAGGTCCCCGGCGAAGCACGACAGGTTCTGGAGGGGGGCAGGGCCGCTCAGCTTGACGACGGCGTCCCTGACGGGGGCCGACCAGCCGCTGACGGCGTACCAGCGCAGCTCCTCGCCGCCGCCGACCGGCGTGACGGCGCCCGCCACGTCGTACTCGATGGTCGCGGTGCCCTTGCCGCCGGACCGGCGGTGGATCGCGCCGTCCCTGGCAAGCCCTACCAGGGCCCGTACGGGCCGCTGTTCCCTCCGCCCTTGCCGATCTCGCCGACGGCCGGCTTCACATCGGCGAGGTAGATGCCCGACCCGATCACCGACGCGACGGTGAAGATGCTGAGCACCGAGAGGTACTTCACGGCGGCGGCGAACGAGAACAGGGTCGCGAGGCCGAGGATCAGCAGCCAGAGACGCTTGTTGAGCTTGCCCGCCATGGCGAAGGCGCGGGCCGGGGTCCTCAGCGCGTGGATCAGAGCCCAGGCACACAGGCCGAACGCCCCGATAGCGAGCACCCAGAAAATGAGATCCAGGAAGCCGTGAATCTCGAACATCGCCTCTCCAAGGGGTCAGGTGAATGCCGGGTTCAGCCTAGCCCGGACGGAGACCTCCCGGGGGGCCCGCGACGGTCGTCACGGCCTGGTCTGGAGGTGCTTGATCTGGACGTGCTGGACGGCCCGTGCCCGCTCAACGCGCACGGGCCGTACCCCGACAACGGACGCGGCCCGCCCCGGGTTCCGGGACGGGCCGTGCTCCTGCGGACGTGACGGCGTTCAGGCCTTGGGGCCGGTGCCGCGGGTGCTCTTGCGGGCCTGCGTGGGACGGGCGGCGGTCGCCGGCTCGGCGCTGCTGGAGACCTCCTCCAGCTCCAGCGCGGCCTCGCCCGTCACCCTGCTGACGACCTTGCGGCCCCGGTTGGCGAACTGGTCGTACAGCATCACGGCCTTGTGGGTGATGGTGTCGGCGTACTCCTTGGCCTTCTCGGGCAGGTCCTTGGCGACGGCCTCGGCCTTGACCTGCACGGTGCTGGCGTACTTCCGCGCGATGTGCGGCAGGTCGCGGGCCGTGGCGCCCGACTCCACCCGGCGCGTCTGCAGGCGCTGGAGCTGCTCGGGCAGCTCACGCAGCTTCTCGACCGCGAAGTCGCCCGCGCCGGCGACGGCGTAGAACGGCTTGGACTCGGCGAGCTTCTTGACCTCGGCGTTGAGAGGCATGGGTTAACCTTCCTTGGGTTCCGTTTGAATGCGGCCGTTCGGCGAGGAGGTCACACCCTCCTGGTCGAGAACCGTTTCGACCTCCGAGGTCGCTGACTCGGGCCGGGCGTTCTGGGAGGTCCGCCCGGCCTCGGTCTGCGCCTCGACTCGGTTCTCCTTGCGAAACGACTCGTAGATATCGATCAGCACCTGACGTTGCCGCTCGGTGAGCGTGCCGTCGGCCCGCACTGCGGCCAGCACGTCGCTGTCCGGCTCGCGGTCCTCGATGAGGCCCGCCTGCACGTACAGCGCCTGCGACGAGATCCGCAGACCCTTGGCGATCTGGTTGAGGATCTCCGCGCTCGGCTTGCGCAGCCCGCGCTCAATCTGGCTCAGGTAGGGGTTCGACACCCCGGCCTGAGTGGCGAGCTGGCGCAGGGAGATCTTCGCCTGCTTCCGCTGATCGCGGATGTACTCACCGATTGAGCCGACCTTCGGTAGTTCCATGCCTTTAGTCTGCATCAGTGTGCTTGCAAATGCAAACACGCTGGCAAACTCCAGCAAGCACTAGGGATGTCAGCCGGGATAGATCCACAGAAGAGGCGCGGACACGGACAGAAGCACAGAGAACGTGACGAGGCTGTACCGGAACCGCCTCGGCAGCGCCACGCCAGGCTTGATCAGGCGGTTGACCCGCGCCATCACCTGCTCACCGGCCGCGCCCATGGCTCCGTTAGGAGCGGGCACGGCCCCGGCCGTACCGAACCGGAGCAGCGCGGTCGCCAGCCGGCGAGGCGAGCAGTAACGGCGGGCACGGTCGTCGGCGGCCATCTCGACCAGCAGGGCGACCGAGGAATGGGCGTTGCGCACCACGCTCAGCCAGGGCAGCATCCAGCAGAGGGCGGTGAACGGCAGCAGGACCAGGTCGTGACGCTCGCGGACGTGCGCGGCCTCGTGGGCGAGGACGGCGGTGAGCTCGTCGGCGTCGAGAAGCGACAGCGTGCCCGCGCTGACCACCACCTCAGACCTGAGGCCGGGCAGGCAGTACGCCGCCGCCCCCGGGTGGTCGACCACGCGGACCCCCGGCACGCCGGGGTCGTCGCGGGCGATGAGCGAGAGCAGCACGCGGTGCCGGCGCCGGGCGCGGAGGGTCTGCGCCCCCGCGGCGAGCAGCACCACGACGAGCACGGCGAGGAGCGCCAGGCCGGCGACGAGAGCGGCGACGCGGGGCAGGTCGTACGGCTTCATCAGGCCGTACCCCATGCCGAAGGAGATCGCCGACTCGGCGAACGCGCGCAGCCCGTACAGCACGCCCCCTCCGTAGGGCTCCAGTGCGTACGCGAGCATCGCACCCACCGTGGCGAGGCCCCACGTCACGCCGAGGGACTGCCACAGCAGGATCGCCGCCCGGGGGGCGCGCCACGGCCATCGGGCGAACGCGAGCCGCCATGCACCCACCGCGCACGCCGTGGCGAGCGCGGCAAGGACAGCGGCCATGATCACTCCTCTTCCAGCTCCGTGAGTGCTTTGCGCAGGATTTCGGCCTCGGAGCCCGAGACCGTCTGGGCGAAGCGCGTGAGCGCCGCCGAGCGGTCACCGGTCATGTCGAGCGCTTCCAGCATAAGCTCAGCGACGTATGCGTCGCGGCTGGCGCCGGGCTCGTAGCGCCACGCGCGGCCGTCACGGGTGCGGTCGAGGAAACCTTTACGGGTCAGCCGGTCGAGAACGGTCATGACCGTGGTGGGGGCGAGGTCGCGGTCGGCGATCAGACGGCCGACCTCCCTGGCGGTCAAGGGGGCCCCGTGGGCCCACAG
Source organism: Sphaerisporangium sp. NPDC049002 (assembly GCF_040649355.1). NCBI lineage: Bacteria > Bacillati > Actinomycetota > Actinomycetes > Streptosporangiales > Streptosporangiaceae > Sphaerisporangium > Sphaerisporangium sp. NPDC049002. Next base: position 26,203 of record NZ_JBEZFH010000001.1, read on the forward strand.
GATGTCCATGATGCTGCGCTCAAGCTCGCCGAGACCCTTCACGCACGCAAGCCTACCTCGGGTAGTACTACGTCGTGTAGAGAGTCCGGGCGGCCTGCCTCGCTTACGCGGAGAGTTGGGCCGCGGACCGGGGTATGACCTGGCGTAACAGGAAGGAGCCACCTCGATGGCGCACGGGGGGAGCTCTGGCTTCGCACCGCAGGTGCTACGGCTCTACGCCTTCCTCGGTGACGGGTACCGCGGGGCTTTGATCGGCCCGAGGGGAGACATCGCGTGGCTGTGCGTGCCGGGGTGGGATTCCGACGCGGTCTTCACCAGCCTCCTCGGCGGAGAGGGCACGTACGCGGTCACTCCCTCCGACACGCGGTTCGTGTGGGGAGGGCACTACGACAGCGGGTCGCTGATCTGGAACAGCCGCTGGGTGACCTCGGCAGGCGTCGTCGAATGCCGTGAGGCCTTGGCGTTCCCCGGCGATCCGGACTGTGCTGTGCTACTGCGGCGCGTACGGGCTGTGGAAGGCCCGGCGGAGGTCGTGGTGATCCTCGACCCGCGGGCGGACTTCGGCAGGCGGAACCTGTGCGGGGCGCATCGTGAATCAGGGGTCTGGAGCGGGCGCACCGGTGACCTCCACATGCGCTGGACGGGCGCCGGACACGCCCGTCGGGGGGCACATGGCGAGCTGCGCGCCACCCTGCGCGTGCCCCCGGGAGGACACCACGACCTCGTACTGGAACTGGGCCGCCGGCCGTTCGAGACGGCTCCCCCCAACCCGGCGGACGCGTGGCGCGCCACGGAACGATCGTGGTCCGGCGAAACGCCCCACCTGTACGGATGCCTCGCCCATCGCGACGCCGCGCACGCCCACGCAGTGCTGCGCGGCCTCACCACGCCAGGTGGCGGCATGGTCGCGGCGGCCACCACTTCGCTGCCGGAGCGGGCCGAGGCGGGCCGTAACTACGATTACCGCTACGCCTGGATCCGTGACCAGTGTTTCGCCGGTCACGCCGCCGCAGTCGCCGGCAGCGAGGTCCTCATGGACGCCGCGGTCGCGTTCATCACCGCACGGCTGCTGGCCGATGGGCCCCATCTGGCACCTGCCTACACCACCAGGGGCGGCCAGGTCCCGCAAGAGCGTGAACTGGCGTTCCTGCCCGGCTACCCCGGGGCCCCGCCCAAGATGGGCAACTGGGTGACCGGGCAGTCGCAACTGGACGCCTTCGGCGAGACATTGGTGTTTCTCGCCGCCGCCGCGCGCCGGGACCGGCTGGACGTCGACCACTGGCGCGCCGTGGAGATCGCTGCCGAGGCCATCGCCGAGCGGTGGCGGGAACCGGACTCGGGAATCTGGGAGCTGCCGGCGCGCCAGTGGGTGCACTCCAAGCTGACCTGCGTCGCCGGGCTGAAGGCGGCCGCCTCCGTGGCGCCCGCGGCGCAGGCGGGTCGTTGGAGCGCTCTGGGCGACACCATCCTCGCCCATACCGCAAGCCACGGACTCCACGCTTCGGGGCGTTGGCAGCGCGGCTTCGAGGATCCGCGGGTGGACGCGGCGCTGCTCATCCCCGCGGTGCGGGGTGCCCTGCCGGCAGGCGATCCGCGCACCGTCGCCACCCGCGCGGCCGTACACGCCGAGCTTGAGTCCGATGGTTACCTCTATCGCTTCCACCAGGACCGGCGACCGCTGGGCGACGCCGAAGGGGCCTTCGTGCTCTGCGGCCTGGTCGCCGCGCTCGCCGCCGGGCAGAGCGGAGACCACGTGGGGGCGGTGCGCCTGTTCGAGCGTAACCGGGCCGCCTGCGGTTCGCCGGGCCTGTACGCAGAGGAGTACGACGTCGGTCAGCGGCAGTTGCGGGGCAATCTGCCCCAGGCATTCGTCCACGCGCTGGTGCTGGAAGCGGCCGTCACCCTGTCGGCGTCAGAATGAGAAGGCGTGGTTCGACCTGTCTTGGTGCTGTCGCGCAACCCGTTCAGGCTCCAGCCGAGGGCGATGGCCGCGTCGGCCAGGGCGACGCGCCGCCACCGGTCGTCGACCGTCCCGAGTGCCAGAGCGGTGGCCGCGTGCACCAGGTCGATCACGGCGCCGCCGACCAGCAGAGACCTGCTGGGGCGAAGGCCTGACATGGCCGCCTGGCCCAGCTGCCGGGCTCCCAGGAGGCGGGCGACGATCTCCACGGTGCGATCACGTCTGCCTCCGAGCGCACAGATCACCCGCGCGGGCACGGTGAGCAACACCAGCCCCCACGCCGCGCGCCCGGCCTCGATCGCCCGCACCGCCCGGATTCCCTCATGAGGAAGATCAGCAGACGGCTCGACCCCCGTCATCCTGGTCGTCTTGAGCCGGTGGGCCAAGGCAAGTGCGCCCAGGCCCGTCGCGAAGGTCGCCGTCACCGCGGTGAGCAGCCCGTGGTGCTGGGAGGCCCAGAGCTGGACGCTGCGGGACTTGGCCCTGTCGTCGAAGGAACCGTGAGCTCCCTGGTCGGTACCCGGCTCGGTGTCGGCCGGCCGCCACAGGTTGGGAGGGTCCCGATGCGTCACATGCTTGGTCTGTTGAGAGCGGTATCCCATCCAGGCCAGATACCGGTCGAGTACGCCGGGCGCCACCGCGTTGGCGAGGAGCGTAGCCGCCGTCGAGCCGCCCACCCAGTACTCACGCCGCCGCGGGTGGTCCGCCGCGTAGACGACCGCGTCGGCGGGGATCTCGGGCTGATAGATCGGGGGAACAGGCTGAGGATGGCCGGGCAGGCGCGAGAGCACCCAGTCGAACTGCGGGGTGTTCACCGCGGGCAGCTGCACCATGGTGACCCGCACCTTGCTCTTGTCGTGCAGTAGTTCGCACCGCACGGACTCGTTGAACCCCTGGATGGCGTGCTTGGCCCCGCAATAGGCGCTCTGCAGGGGGATCCCCCGGTACGCCAGGGCCGAGCCGACCTGCACCACCACGCCATGGTCGCGAGGGATCATCCTGTCCAGCGCGGCGCGGGTACCGTTCACGAAACCGAGGTAGGTCACTTCGGTCGCACGGCGGAACTCGTCCGGTGTGATCTTCGTGAAGGGCGCGAAGACCGAGGCGAAGGCGACGTTCACCCACACGTCGATCGGGCCGAGCTCGCTTTCGACCTTGCCGGCCGCGGCGTCGACCTGCTCGTGATCGGCTGTGTCGACCTCGATGGCCAACGCCTCGCCACCCGCCTGACGTACATCGCGCGCCGCACCCTCAAGACCGTCAGCGCCGCGAGCCAGCAACGCCACGGCATCACCCATCCCAGCGAAGCGGCGTGCCGCGGCCCGGCCGATGCCCGCGCTGGCTCCGGTGATCACCACGACACGGCGTCCGTTTGCTGTCGTCATGACTCGACTTCCGTCCTGCCTGGGGCCGGGCACCGTGAGGACCTACGCGGCGGAACCGACCTGGTATCGGGCGTGGCGTGCGTATGTCCACGTGCGACCACTTGAGGCGTACCGCATGACAGCCGCGGTTCCTAGCCTGATAAATACGATGAAGGTCCCTTACCCGATCAAAACGACAAAACACCGTAAAAGCTGCAATATTATTATAAAGCGGGTTCCGCTCCCATGGGGTGCGAAAAGGGAGCCACTGTAAGGTGATGCGCTCCTGATGCCAGAAACTCGTAGAGCGTTTCTGATCGTTTTCGCGGAACGCCGAGAGGGTAAACCCATGCAACTGAGGTGCCGGCTGGGCGCCTCTTTCACCTGCGGGAAGACTCGTGGCTGCTCCTACCTCGCCACTCGTGTCGATCTTCGTCGAGGCGGGGACGGACGCGCGCCGGCCGACCGGGAGCCGGTGCGAGGCCCCGCTCCGGACGACCACGGCGTGAACGCGATCCTCGATGCGCTGGTCGGCGATCCTCAGCGTGCCCTGTATGCCGCCGTCAAGATACTGGCGTTGTTCCTCACCGCTGTGATGGCGTTCCGGCTCGGTGGCCGCCGCTCGCTGGCCGAGTTCTCACCCGTTGACTTCGTCACCGCCATCTCGGTAGGGGCGATCATCGGGCGTACCGCCACCGCCACCGACGCCTCGGCCATGACCGGGGCGGCGGCCCTGGTCACGTTGTTGTTCGCGCACCGTGTGGTCGTCTGTCTACGTCTTTTTCCCGGGGTCGCCCATCTCGTGGACCCAACGCCGCGGGTACTGGTCCATGACGGCGTGGTGCGGCGGCTGGAACTGCGCCGCTGCCGCATGACCGGGCGCGATCTGGACGGCGTGCTCCGCCGGCACGGCGTCACCGACCTCGCGAACGTCCACCTCGCGGTTTTCGAGCCCGGGGGCTCGATTTCCGTCATCACCCGGACAGGGCACCAGGCGGCTCGCCGTGAGCACAGCCCGACGGAGCCGAATGGTCCGGCCGTCGGGGAAGAGACGGATCCCGATCCTTGACAGCACAGCCGGACGTACAGTCGACCGCCTCATGCGTCCCGCCACAATCGGTACGGATGGCAGGCCGGTGAGCCCGTACCACATGACCTCGTCAATCCTCGGCAAGGACCGTACAAGGCCTGCGTAGGTCACCGTCGATCCCTGGTTTTGCCCGCTTGGCCGCCGGGAAGGGCGACGCGGGTAACAGGTTGACATGGGTGACAGGTTCCAGAGCATGCCAGGTGCGCACCGTCCAGCCGCACCAGAGCCCGCGCGCCCCCCTGCGACGGCGAAAGCGCCGGTGAGAATAGTAGGACACCGCTTCCGGCCGCCGCCGTGCTCCGCTCACGGATCCTGTGCCCGCATTTCGCGGACCGGAGGCACCGATGACGGAGATCGTAGGCGCGAGCGTTGCCAGAAGGCTGGTGGAGTGGGGAGTCGACACGATCTTCGGTCTTCCGGGCGACGGGATCAACGGCCTGATGGAGGGCTTTCGGCGGGAGCGGGCGAGGCTGCGGTTCGTGCTGGTCCACCATGAGGAGGCGGCGGCGTTCATGGCGACCGGGTACGCCAAGGCGACCGGGCGGCTCGGCGTGTGCGCGGCGACCTCGGGGCCGGGAGCGATCCACCTGCTCAACGGGCTGTACGACGCCAAGCTCGACCACGTCCCTGTGCTCGCGCTGACCGGCATGCAGGAGACCTCGGTGCTCGGAACGTACTACCAGCAGGAGGTCCATCTCGATCGGCTGTACCAGGATCTGGCCGCCTACAACCTGATGGTGACCAATCCCCAGCAGGTGCCCGGGGTGGTCGACCTCGCCGTGCGCGCGGCGCTGACGAAACGGACCGTCGCCCACCTGACCTTCCCCAACGACATCCAGGTGGCGCCCGCCGCCGAGGATCCGTACCGGCACGTCAGCCCGGGAACTCCACCGAGCAGCGTCCCGACCTACTCCAAGCCGCCCCTGCGCCCGGCGGAGGAGGACCTGGACAGAGCCGCCGAGGTGCTCGACCGGGGAGACAAGGTGGCCATGCTCGTGGGCGCCGGCGCGCGGCATGCCCGGCAGGAAGTGCTCGCCGTCGCCGACAGGCTCGGAAGCCCGATCGTGAAGACCCTCCCGGGCAAGGCCGTCGTTCCCGATGACCATCCCCTGACCACCGGTGGGCTGGGGCTGCTCGGCACCCGGCCGAGCGAGGAGCTCATGGAGGAGTGCGACACGCTGCTCATGGTCGGCACCTCGTTCCCCTACGGGAAGTACCTGCCGGAAGCCGGCCGTGTCCGGGTCGTGCAGATCGACAGCGACCCCAGTTTGATCGGCCTCCGGTTGCCCGTCGAGGCGCCCGTGGCGGCCGACGCGAAGCTCGCCCTCCAACGACTGCTCCCGCTCCTCAAAGCGAATCCGGATCGGTCGCTGCTGCGCCGGTACCAGCGCAAGACCGAAGCCTGGCGCGCGGACATGAAAGCGCTGGAGGACCCCTCGCGGCACCCGATCGCCCCGCAGTACCTCATCAGCTGCGTCGACCAGGCCGCCGCGGACGACGCCATCATGACCTGTGACTCCGGCACGATCGCCACCTGGGCGGCCCGGCACTGGATGATACGTGGCGACCGTGAGTTCTACCTGTCGGGCAACCTCGCCACCATGGCGCCCGGCCTGCCCTACGCGATCGGCGTCCAGCACGCCTATCCCGGCCGCCAGGTGATCGCGTTCGTCGGGGACGGCGGCTTCGCCATGCTTATGGCCGAGTTCCTCACCGCCGTGCGCTACGAGTTGCCCATCAAGGTCGTCGTCAACAACAACAACGCCTACGGGCAGATCCTGTGGGAGCAGATCGTGCTCGGTTTCCCCGAGTACTCCGTGCGTCACCACCCTCCCGAGGCCGATTTCTCCGCCTGGGCCAGGGCATGCGGCGCGTACGGGGCCAAGGTGACCGAGCCGGGGGAACTCCCCGAGGCCGTCCGTGGAGCGCTCGCCCACGACGGGCCCGCCCTGGTCGACTGCGACGTCAACCCCAACGAGCCGCCGATGCCAGGAAAGGTCAGCTACGACCAGGCCAAGGCGTTCACCGAGGCCTTCCTGCGAGGTCAGCCGCACAAGGCGACGATCTTGGCCACCGTCGTCCGCGACAAGATCAACGAGCTGCTGTCATGATGGCGATCCGCGATCTCGCGCACCCGGTCACCCGGGCTCGTGAGCCGGTCCGTGAGATCGATCTCACCCGCCTGGAGCGCGACCTGGCCGCCGCCGTCGACGGTGAGGTCCGTTTCGACGACGGGACGCGAGGCGCGTACTCCACCGACGCCTCCAACTACCGGCAGGTGCCGCTCGGTGTCGTGGTCCCCCGCACCGTGGAGGCGGGCGTCGCAGCGGTCGCCGTCTGTCGGCGCCACGACGTGCCGTTGCTCTCCCGAGGCGGCGGCACCAGCCTGGGCGGGCAGTGCACGAACACCGCCGTGGTGATCGACTGGACCAAGTACTGCGACCGGTTGCTGGAGGTCGACCCCGACGACCGGACCTGCCTCGTCGAGCCCGGCATCGTCCTGGACGTGCTCAACGAGCGGCTACGCGCCACCGGCCTGGAATACGGCCCACGGCCGGCCACGCACGACCACTGCACTCTGGGCGGCATGATCGGAAACAACTCCTGCGGGGCGACCGCCCAGCGCGCGGGCAAGGTCGTCGACAACGTCGTCGAGATGGAGGTGCTGCTCTACGACGGCACCCGGATGTGGGTGGGACGTACCACCGAGGAGGAGTACGCCGAGATCCAGCGGAGGGGCGGCCGCCGGGCCGAGATCTACGAGCAGCTCCGCGCGCTCCGTGACGCCTACCTGGAGCCCTTGCGCACCCGCTACCCAAAGATCCCGCGACGGGTCTCCGGGTACAACCTGGACAGCCTGCTCCCGGAGAAGGACTTCCACGTCGCGCAGGCGCTGGTCGGATCGGAAGGCACCCTGGTGGTGGTGCTGCGTGCCCGGCTCAAGCTGCTTCCGGTGGTCAAGGCCAGCACCGTGGTCTTCATCGCCTACCCCGACATCGCCGCCGCCGCTGACGCCGTCCCCTCGATCCTGCCGCATCGGCCGGTGGCTCTCGAAGCCTTCGACGACAAGCTGATCGGCTTCGAACGGAAGAAGCGTCTGAACCCGGAGGCGCTCCCCGAGCTACCCCCGGGCGGCGCGTGGCTGCTCGTGCAGATGGGCGGCGAGGACCGGGCCGGCACCGACAGGGCGGCCGAGGACATGCTGCGTGCCCTGGGCAAGGGACGTGGAGAGCACGGCGTGGGCTTCTTCGACGACCCCGAGCGCGAGCAGGAGATGTGGTCGATACGGGAGTCCGGGCTCGGCGCCACGGCCCGTGTGCCGGGACTTCCCGACACCTGGCCCGGATGGGAGGACTCCGCCGTCGCCCCCGACCGGCTGGGGGACTACCTGCGCGACCTGAAGAAGCTGTTCGAGGAGTACGGTTACCAGCAGGCCTCCCTGTATGGGCATTTCGGGCAAGGGTGCGTGCACACCCGCATCCCGTTCGACCTCCAGACCGCCGGTGGGATCAGCACGTTCCGGTCGTTCATGGAACGGGCCGCCGACCTGGTCGTCTCCTACGGGGGTTCGCTGTCAGGCGAGCACGGCGACGGGCAGGCCCGCGCCGAACTGCTGCCCAAGATGTTCGGCCCCGAACTGATCCGTGCCTTCGGGCAGTTCAAGGCCATCTTCGACCCGGGCAACCGCATGAATCCCGGCAAGGTGAGCGACCCCTACCCCCTCGACGGGTTCCTGCGGCTCGGCGCCGACTACAACCACGGCGATGTGACCACCCACTTCGGCTATCCGGACGACGACGGCAGCTTCGGCCGGGCGGTATCGCGCTGCGTCGGAGTCGGGCTCTGCCGCCGCCACGGTAGCGACGGCGGCGGAGTCATGTGCCCGTCCTACATGGTCACCCGCGAGGAGGAGCACTCCACCCGCGGCCGAGCCCGGCTGCTGTTCGAGATGCTCGACGGCACCTCACGCGGCGGCGCGGTGGGCGGCGGATGGCGCTCACCCGCGGTCCGTGACGCGCTGGACCTTTGCCTGGCCTGCAAGGGTTGCAAGTCCGACTGCCCGGTCAACGTGGACATGGCGACGTACAAGGCGGAGTTCCTCTCCCACCACTACCAGAGGCGGCTACGCCCACGCGCCCACTACTCGATGGGCTGGCTGCCGCTGTGGGCGGTGATCGCCTCGCACGCCCCTCGAACGGTGAACGTTCTGTCCCGCACCCCCGGGCTGGACCGGCTCGCCAAGAAGGCGGCGGGCGTCGACCCGCGGCGGGAGCTGCCGCTGTTCGCGTCGGAGACGTTCCAGGAGTGGTTCCGACGGCGCCGCCCCACGGGCGACGGCTCCCTCGGTGAGGTGGTGCTGTGGCCGGACACCTTCACCAACCACTTCCACACCGGAGTCGCCCAGGCCGCCGTCGAGGTCATCGAGGGTGCGGGATGGCGGGTACGGGTGCCACACCGATCGGTCTGCTGCGGGCTGACGTGGATCTCCACCGGTCAGCTCGGTATGGCCAAGAGGTCGCTGGGCCGCGTCGTCGAGGAGTTGCGGCCCCACATTCGAGCCGGCACCTGGATCGTCGGACTGGAACCCAGCTGCACCGCGGTGTTCCGGAGCGACGCGGTGGAGCTGCTCCCCGACGACATGGACGTCCGGCGGCTCAGCCGGCAGACGCTCACCCTCGCCGAGTTGCTCCACCAGCACACACCAGGCTGGCGACCCCCGCGGGTGCCCCGGGCCGCGCTGGTCCAGACCCACTGCCACCAGCACGCCATCCTTGGATACGACACCGACCGTGCGCTTCTTCGCGACGCCGGGGTGGATGCCGACGTGCTCGACTCCGGTTGCTGCGGGCTGGCGGGTAACTTCGGCTTCGAACAGGGTCACTACGAGGTCTCCGGCGCGTGCGCCGAGCGGGTGCTGCTGCCCGCCGTCCGCGACGCCGACGACACCACCGCCATCCTCGCCGACGGGTTCAGCTGCCGCACCCAGGTCGAGCAGAGCGACGCACGCGGCCGTACCGCCATGCACCTGGCGGAGCTGCTGCGCGCCGGGCTGCATGGTGACATGGGACGATCCCCGCTTCCCGAACGCGAGTACGCGCGCCGGCCGGCGACACCCTCGATGGCCGCCCGGATCGCGGCAGGGGCGGCCGTGTTCGGCCTGTGTGCCGCCGTGGTCGCCACGCTACGACGCAGGCGTGGACCGTCCAGATGAACGTGGCGTCGTACGAGACGACCACATGACGACGCTGCTGGCCGCACGCGCCTACGAGGTCCCCACCGACGAGCCGGAGGCCGACGGCACGCTGAGCTGGTCCAGCACCACGCTCGTCGTCGTACACGCCACCTGCGACGGCACCACAGGACTGGGATGGACCTATGGCCCCGCCGCCACGGCAGCCGTCGTGCGTGAGCTTCTCGCACCGGTCATACGGGACCGGGACCCCGACGACGTCCCCGGCGCCTGGCTCGCGATGCGGCGGCGGCTGCGCAACGCCGGGCGGCCCGGCATCGCCGGCATGGCCCTGTCGGCCGCGGACTGCGCCCTGTGGGACCTCAAGGCCCGCCGCCACGACCTCCCACTGGCCCGGCTGTTGGGAACCGCGCGAACCACCGTGCCCGTCTACGGCAGCGGCGGCTTCACCACCTACACCGCCGAGCGGCAGCACCGGCAGCTCGAACGGTGGACCCATGACGAGGGCATCCCACGGGTCAAGATCAAGATAGGGGAATCCTGGGGCCGGCGCATGGACCGGGATCTGGACAGGATGGCGGCGGCACGCCGGACGATCGGGGACGACGCGGAGCTGTTCGTCGACGCCAACGGCGCCTACACCCGCAAGCAGGCCATACGGCTCATGCGGCAGGCAGACGACCTGGACGTGCGCTGGTTCGAGGAGCCCGTCTCCTCCGACGATCTCCAGGGCCTGGGCATCGTCAGGGACGCCGTTCGCGCCGACGTGGCCGCGGGAGAGTACGGCTACGACCTCACCTACTTCGCCCGGATGGCGCCGTTCGTCGACTGCCAGCAGATCGACGTCACCCGATGCGGCGGGGTGACCGAGTTCATGAGGGCCTCCGCCGTGGCCGCCGCGAACGGCCTTGAGGTCTCCGGCCACTGCGCACCACACCAGCACCTCGCTGTGGCTGCGTCGGTCCCCAACCTTCGCCACCTGGAGTGGTTCCACGACCACGTACGGATCGAGACGATGCTGTTCCATGGAGTATCCACGGCCCGTGGTGGCGCGGCCCAGCCGAACCTGGACTCCCCAGGTAACGGCCTCGCCTTCGACGACACCGCCGCGGAGCGCTTTCGCGTGGACTGACCCCGCCGATGCCGTCTTGACGTCAGAGGTAGCGAAGCCACAGGTAGGGCGTCACCAGCGCCACCGTGACGAAGGTGACGATCAGCCCGTACCTGGTGAACTCCCAGAAGCTGATCGGGGTGCGGTTGCGGGCGGCGATGCCGATGACGACGACGTTGGCCGCCGCGCCCACGGCGGTGGCATTGCCTCCCAGGTCGGCGCCGAAGCCCAGCGCCCACCACAGCACCTGCGCGTGCCCGTTGCCGCCGTTGGCCTGGACGAGGTCGGCGACGATGGGGCTCATCGTGGCCACGTAGGGGATGTTGTCCACGATCCCCGAAAGGCCGGCGGAGGCCCACAGCAGCACCATCGTGGTCACGCCGAGCTGTCCTTGCGTCGCCTCCACGGCCAGTCGCGAGACCTGGCCGATCACCCCGGTCTCCACCAGGGCGCCGACCATGACGAACAGGCCCATGAAGAACACCAGCGTCGGCCACTCCACTTCGGCGATCGCCTGTTCGGTGGTGACCGTGGTGGCCGCCACCAGGATTCCGGCGCCCAGGATGGCCACCACCGACGGCTCGTAGTGCAGCACCGGGTGCAGCACGAAGGCGGCCATCACCAGGGCCAGCACGATCAGGCTCTGCCACAGCAGGCGCCGGTCGGCGATCGCCTCGCGCTCGTCGAGCTGGAGGATCTCCGCGGCGCGGTCGGGGTCGTAGCGGAACGCCTTGCGGAACATCAGCCCGCACAGGCCGATGAACACCACCATCACGATGAGGATCATGGGCGCCATGTGGACGAGGAAGTCGTTGAAGGTCAGCCCACCGCGGCTGGCGATGATGATGTTGGGCGGATCGCCGACCAGGGTGGCGGTGCCACCGATGTTGGACGCCATCGCCTCCGCGATGAGGAACGGCACGACCGGCACCGCGAGCCGTTCGCACACCAGGAATGTGACAGGCGCGATCAGCAGCACAGTGGTGACGTTGTCCAGCAACGCCGAGGCCAGCGCGGTGATGACGACCAGCAGGACCATCAGCCGGTACGGTTTGCCGCGTGCCCGTTTCGCGGCCCAGATGGCCAGGTACTCGAAGACACCCGTCTGCTTCAGTACGCCGACGATCACCATCATGCCCAGCAGCAGGAAGATGACGTTCCAGTCGACCCCGGTCTCCCGCGAGAAGAACGCGGCATCGGCGCCACTGGCGTGGATCAGAAGCATGATCGCGGCACCGCCCAGCGCGGCGGCGACCCGGTGGATCCTCTCGCTGGCGATCAGCGCGTAGGCGCCGAGGAAGACCGCTACCGAGATCCAGGCGAGCGTCGTCATGAGCCGAGCACCCGATCCATGAGCGCCTGCAGGGTGACCGCGCCCAGCAGCCTTCCCTTGTCCACCACCGCCACCAGCGGGCTACGGGTGCGCGCCATCAGCGCGGCGATCTCCAGCACGGTGGCGTCGGGGTCGGTGACGGGGAGCTCCCGTGCGTCGACGGGCAGGGCTTCGGCCACGGTTCGCCCGGCCAGCGAGGTGAGGAAGGCGTCGGCGTGTTTCTCGTCCACCACGCGGGCCAGCGCCGGATCGTCCTGGCAGTAGCCGGGCACCGCCATTCGCAGCACCTGGGTGCCCGGCAGGATGCTGACCGGCAGCCCGTCGTCATCGACCACGATCAGCCCTGGCAGGTCCTGGTCGGCCAGCAGCCTGGCGGCTTCGATCACCGGTGTGCCAAGGGTGACGGAGGGGAAGGCGCTGATCAGATCACGAGCGCGCACGGCAGTCCTTTCAAGATCGACAAAGCGACTGCCGACCAGACTTCCCGGCGCACCTGGACGAAACCTATCAACGACCGTGAAAGATCGGCACAGCGCAGCCAGGTCGAGCAGGAGAGATCTACGCTGTGACTGACAGGTGGATTCCACGCGCGCACGTCGATCTCATCGTCAGACCGGAGGGCCGGACGACCGGAGGCGTCAGCCGGACGGCCGTTCGTCCGGGGCGAGGGACGACCAGGGGAGGGTGATCTCGCCGAGGCGCCAGCGGCGTCTGCCGCCGAGCGGGGGAGTGGTGGCGACCGGCCAGGTGCCGGCCAGTCGTTCCACGGCGGCCATCCAGCGCGGCCGTACACCATAGGCGCCGTACGGCGCGGCCAGGGCCCAGGCGTGGTCGAAGTCCCGGAGGAAGGCGTGGACGCGCTCGCCGGGCACGTTGCGGTGGATGAGAGTCTTGGGCAACCGCTCGGCGAGGTCCGAGGGGCGCTCGAACCCGGCGAGCCGGGCGGACAGGGTGACGGTGCGCGGCCCGCGCCTGTCCAGGGCCACCCACGCGGCCCGGTGGCCGATCTCCGAGCAGGTGCCCTCGACGACCACCCCGTTCTCCGCGACGCCGGATCGCAGCAGGTCCCACGCCTCCCACGCCTGCGCCTCGCCGTACTGCCTGAGCACGTTGAACGCGCGGACGATCAGCGGCCGCCTGCCCACAGGCAGCTCGAAGCCGCCGCGCACGAACGACAGCCCCGGCCTCTCGTACGGCTTCGCCGCCGCGACGCGGACCGGATCGATCTCGATGCCGACCACCTCCACATCGGGGCGGACCCGGCGCAGCCGTACGAAGAGCTCGGACGTGGTGACATGCGAGGCCCCGTACCCGAGGTCGGCCACCAGTGGCCTGTCGGCGGAGACCAGCAGAGGGCCGTACACCGCGGCCGTCCACCGGTCGGAGCGGCGCAGGCGGTTGTGCCCCGTCGTCCCCCGGGTGATCTCGCCGACCGGCCTTCCCATCTTCATGAGGAGGAGATCCGGTGGACCTCGTACCGCTGGATCTTCATGGTCAGGAGATCCGGTGGACCTTGTGCTGCGCGGCCTGGGCGCGCGGGCGGATGACGAGCCGGTCGACGTTCACGTGCGCGGGCCGGGTGACGCACCAGGCGATCGCGTCGGCGACGTCGTCGGCGGTCAGCGGGTTCGGGACGCCCTCGTACACCTTCTCCGCGCGCTCGGCGTCGCCGCGGAAGCGGGTGAGCGAGAACTCCTCGGTGTAGACCATGCCGGGAGCCACCTCGATGATCCGCACGGGCTCCCCGCACAGCTCAAGACGGAGGGTCTCGGTCATGGAGGTCTGGGCGTGCTTGGCCGCGCAGTAGCCTCCGCCGCCCTCGTAGGAGACCAGACCGGCGACCGACGTCAGCATCAGCAGGACGCCGTCCCCGGAGTCGATCAGCTCGGGCAGCAGCGCCCGTGTCATCCGCAGCGAGCCGAGCACGTTGACCTCGTACATGCGCTGCCAGTCGTCCACCAGCCCCTCGGCCACGCTCTCAAGGCCGAACGCCCCGCCCGCGTTGTTGATCAGCACGTCACAGCGGTCGAGCGAGGCGGCCAGCTCGGCGACCGACTCGTCGGAGGTCACATCGAGCGTGACGGGCCGGATCGCGGGGACCTCGGCGGCCAGTTTGTCGAGCCGGTCACGACGCCTGGCCGCGGCCACGACCTCGAAGCCCTCCGCCGCGAGCCGCCGAGCCGTCGCCTCGCCGATGCCGCTGCTCGCGCCCGTCACCACCGCTGTCTTGGTCATGTCTCGTCCTTAAGGTCGCCTCTGGTGCTTCGGTGCCCTGGCGCCCCTGGCCACGCTCGTGGGCCGCCCGGTCGTCATCCTCCCAGCGCGACTGGGTAGGGGTTGCGCCGGGCCACGCGACCACTGTCGGGAATCTCAGGAAGTATCCGACAGTTATAACCCCTCTGGAGGTGGTGTCAGGTGCCGCGAGTGCCTGTCGCACGCCGGATCAACCGGGTGGCGACTATCAGCATGCACACATCCCCGCTGGACCAGCCGGGTACCGGCGACGCGGGCGGCATGAACGTCTATATCGTCGAGGTGGCCAAGCGCCTCGCCGGGCTCGGCGTAGAGGTGGAGATCTTCACCAGGCAGACCGCTCGCGACCTCCCGCAGGCCGTCGAGATCGAGCCGGGCGTGACCGTACGGCACGTCACCGCCGGGCCGTACGAGGAGCTCGACAAGGGCGACCTGCCGGGCCAGCTCTGCGCGTTCCTGTCCGGCGTGCTGCGCACCGAGGCGATGTACGAGCCGGGGCACTATGACGTGATCCACTCGCACTACTGGCTGTCCGGCCAGGTCGGATGGCTGGCCAAGGAGCGCTGGGGCGTGCCGCTGGTGCACACCATGCACACCATGGCCAAGGTCAAGAACCTCCTGCTGGCCCACGGCGACAAGCCCGAGCCGGTGGCGCGCGTGCTGGGCGAGGAACAGGTCGTCGAGGTCGCCGACCGTCTCGTGGCCAACACCGCCGCCGAGGCGCAGGAGCTGATCGATCTCTACAGAGCCCCCTCCGAACGCGTGGCGGTGGTGAATCCCGGGGTCAACCTCCAGGTGTTCCAGCCGGCGTCCAAGGGCGCGGCGCGGCACAGGCTCGGCCTGCCGCAGGACGCCCACATCATGCTGTTCGTCGGACGCATCCAGCCGCTCAAGGCCCCGGACGTCCTGCTCAGGGCGGCGGCCCGCATGGTCGCCCACGACCCCTCGCTGCGGTCCAGGCTGATCGTCGCCTGCGTGGGGGGCCCCAGCGGCAACGGGCTCGCCCGCCCGTCCTACCTCACCGACCTCGCGGCCGCACTCGGCATCTCCGAGCTTCTGCGGCTCGCGCCACCCGCCCCGCAGAACGAGCTGGCCGACTGGTACCGGGCGGCCGACGTCACGGTCGTCCCGTCCCACAACGAGTCCTTCGGCCTTGTGGCACTGGAGTCACAGGCGTGTGGCACCCCTGTCGCGGCGGCCTCGGTGGGCGGGCTCCGCACGGCCGTGAAGGACGGCGTCTCGGGCCTGCTCGTCGACGGGCACGAGCCGCACGTGTGGGCGAAGGCGCTGCGCCAGTTCGTCGACCACCCGACCTGGCGGGACTCGATGGCGGAGGGGGCGCGGGACCACGCCGCGGCCTTCGGCTGGTCGGCCACGGCCGCGCGCCTCATGGAGGTCTACGCCGGCGCCATGACCCGGCTCCACCGGGTGCCGATGGCGGTCAACCTCTAGCCGGCTCCACCTTGTGGTGCCATCACACTGATACACAGGGTTTAGCCGGATCGGAACGCGGGAGTGTGCACTGGTATGGATCACGAGGCGGTCGTCGAGTCCGCGCTCAAGGCGGCGGAGATCACCTATGAGCGCCCGCGTCCGGGTTCGTTCCTGGTGAAGCTGCCTGGTGGGCACAAGCTGGCCACCATGACCTGGCTGACCATCTCCGACCAGGCGCTGCACGTCGAGGCGTTCTTCTGCCGTCAGCCCGACGAGAACCACGTGGCGTTCTACCGCTGGCTGCTGTCCAAGAACGGCTCGATGTACGGGGTTCACTTCGCGCTCGACTCGGTCGGCGACGTCCACCTGGTCGGGCACCTGCCCCTGGCGGCGGTCTCGGACGAGGAGATCGACCGGCTGCTCGGCTGCGTGCTGACCTACGCGGACGAATGGTTCGACCGGGCCCTGGAGCTGGGATTCGCCTCGTCCATCCGGCGCGAGTGGGACTGGCGGGTCAAGCGGGGAGAGTCGCTCGCCAACCTGCGCGCGTTCGAAGGCATCGTCGAACGCAACAGGCCGACGGCTGAAACACAGCAGCCGAGGGCTGAGAGCTGACGCAGGACGCCGAAGGCTGGGTGACCGCGCCGGGCCCGCCCTTAAGCTTGGCGCATGGCTACTTTGGTGCTATTGCGGCATGGCGAGAGTGAGTGGAACGCGAAGGGCCTGTTCACCGGGTGGGTCGACGTCACGCTCTCGGCCACGGGTGAGGAAGAGGCGCGGCGCGGCGGCAGACTGCTGGTCGACGCGGGGGTGCGGCCCGATGTGGTGCACACCTCGGTCCTGAGCCGGGCGATCCAGACCGCGAACCTCGCGCTCGGCGCGGCCGATCTGCTGTGGCTGCCGGTCACGAGGTCCTGGAGACTCAACGAGCGCCACTACGGCGCCCTCCAGGGGAAGAACAAGGCCCAGACCCGCGAGGAGTTCGGCGACGAGCAGTTCGCCCTGTGGCGGCGCTCGTACGACACCCCGCCCCCGCCCCTCGCCGACGACGACGAGTTCTCGCAGGTGGGGGACGCGCGGTATGGCACGCTGCCGTCCGAGCTGATGCCCCGCACCGAGTGCCTCAAGGACGTCGTCCACCGCATGCTGCCCTACTGGTACGACAGCATCGTCCCCGACCTCGCGGCGGGACGCACCACGCTGGTGGTGGCCCACGGCAACTCCCTGCGCGCACTGGTCAAGCACCTCGACGGCATCGGCGACGAGGAGATCGCCAAGCTGAACATCCCGACCGGCATCCCACTCCGGTACGAGCTGGACGCCGACTTCCGGCCCCTCAAGCCCGGCGGCGAGTACCTCGACCCCGAGGCCGCCAAGGCCGCCATCGAGGCCGTGGCGAACCAGGGCAAGTAGCCACCCCCACATAGACGGAGGAGGCCCCGGACCGCTGAGGTCCGGGGCTCTCTCATGCGCCTGGGCGCCTTGGTGGTCAGGACGTGGCGTGCCCGGTCAGGAGGCGGTGCCGCTCTCGCGGCTGCCGGTGACGAGGTAGACCACGTCACGGGCGACGCGGACGGCGTGGTCGGCGTACCGCTCGTAGTAGCGGCCGGTGAGGGTGATGTCGATCGCCGGCTCGATGCCGTACGCCCAGTCCTTCGACAGCAGCACGCGGAACAGCCTGCGGTGGAGCCTGTCCATCGCGTCGTCGTCGTCGTCCAGCTCCTTGGCCAGCTCGACGTCGTGCGTGGCGATGCAGCTGCCGGTCTTGGTGATCAGGCGCTCGGCGATCTGACCCATCTCAAGGATCGTGTCGCGCACCTCCGGCGGGATCGCCGAGTCGGGGTGGCGCATCCGCGCGATCTTCGCCACGTGCTCGGCGAGGTCGCCCATGCGCTCCAGGTCGCCGCCCATACGGAGGGCGGTGATGGCGATGCGCAGGTCCACGGCGACGGGCTGCTGCGTGGCCAGCAGCTCGAAAATGGAGGTCTCGATCTCCGCGTAGAGCCGGTTGACCTCCTCGTCCTGGGAGATCACACTCTCGGCGAGCTGGAGGTCGGCGTCCAGCAGTGCGGTGGTGGCCCTCGATATGGCCGAGCGGACCAGGCTGGTCATCTCCACCAGCCGATCGGTGAGAGCGTTGAGTTCTTCGTGGAAGGCGTCGCGCATGCGGCTCACGCTACGCGCGCGTTCGTGAACGAACTTCGTCCAATAGATGAACTCTCCAGGAAAGGGGCCTCTGTGAGGTCCTGGCCAGCGAAGAAGGCCGCCTACCATCGAAAGCGTGAGTGAGATCCTGACGAGCCTGGCCGCTCTGGCGGGGTTTGTCGTCGGGGCTATCGCGATGGTGGCGGTGCGCCCGAAGGACAAACGTCGCACCGAGATCGTGGAGAACTCCGACACCGTCTTGCCCCAGGGGGTGGCGTCGGTGCTGGCCGTGCTGCCATCCTCCGCCGTCGTCCTCGGCCGCGACGACAAGGTGCTGCGGGCCAGCTCGGCCGCCCGTGCCTTCGGACTGGTCAAGGGCGATCATCTTATGGCCGCCGAGCTCCTCGCCCTCGCCCGCCAGGTCCGCAGGGACGGTGAGATCCGCGAGAGCGAGTTCGAGGTCGCGGGCCACAAGTTCGGCCTTGAGACCACCACGTTCGCCGTCCGGGTCGCGCCTCTCGGCACCCACGGCCAGGTGCTGGTCCTCGCCGAGGACCAGACCGAGCGCCGCCGCGTCGAGGCCGTACGCCGTGACTTCGTCGCCAACGTCAGCCACGAGCTGAAGACGCCGGTCGGGGCACTGAGCCTGCTGGCAGAGACCATCCAGGACGCGGCGGAGGACCCCGTGGCGGTCACCCGGTTCGCCGGCCGCATGCAGCACGAGGCGGCTCGCCTGACCTACCTCGTCCAAGACCTGATCACGCTGTCCCGCATCCAGGGCGGCGAGCCCATCCCCACGCCCGGCTGCGTGCCGGTCGACGAGGTGCTCCACGAGGCCATCGACCGGTGCAACACCAAGGCCTCCGCCAAGGACATAGCCCTGGTCGCGGGCGGCACCGAGGGCCTGCGCGTGTGGGGCGACGACGAGCTCCTCGTGACCGCGCTGCGCAACCTGATCGACAACGCCGTCGCCTACAGCCCTGAGAGCACCCGCGTCGTGGTGAGCGCGAGGCCCGCCGGCGAGGTCGTCGAGGTGAGCGTCAGCGATCAGGGCATCGGCATCCCCGAGAGCTCCCAGGAACGCATCTTCGAACGGTTCTTCCGCGTCGACGCCGCCCGGTCGCGGGCCACCGGCGGCACGGGTCTCGGCCTCGCCATCGTCAAGCACGTCGCCGTCGCGCACGGCGGCGAGGTGACGGTCTGGAGCAAGGAAGGCTCGGGCTCCACCTTCACCCTTCGTCTGCCGGCCTTCGGCGGCACGGCGATAGCCGTACCAAGCACATCGAACTCTCTGGAGGCCGCGAAGTGACCCGCGTGCTCGTCGTCGAGGACGAGGAGTCGTTCTCAGACGCCCTGTCCTACATGCTTCGCAAGGAGGGGTTCGAGGTCGCGGTCGCGGCCACCGGCCCCGAAGCGCTCGACACCTTCGACCGAAGCGGCGCCGACCTGGTGCTTCTCGACCTGATGCTCCCCGGCCTCCCGGGTACGGAGGTCTGCCGCTCGCTGCGGCAGCGCTCCAAGGTTCCCGTGATCATGCTCACCGCCAAGGACAGCGAGATCGACAAGGTGGTCGGCCTGGAGCTCGGGGCCGACGACTACGTCACCAAGCCGTTCTCCTCGCGTGAGCTGGTCGCACGCATCCGCGCGGTGCTGCGCAGGCATGGCGACGCCGAGGAGATCGAGCAGGCCGTCCTCGCCGCGGGCCCCGTCCGCATGGACGTCGACCGCCACATCGTCGCCGTACGGGGCCGGCAGGTGCAGCTCCCGCTCAAGGAGTTCGAGCTGCTTGAGGTGCTGCTCCGCAACGCGGGCAGGGTGCTGACGCGTGGCCAGCTGATCGACCGCGTGTGGGGGGCCGACTACGTCGGCGACACCAAGACCCTGGACGTCCACGTCAAGCGTCTGCGGGCGAAGGTCGAGGCCGACCCGTCCAACCCGCGCTGCATCCTCACTGTGCGGGGCCTCGGCTACAAGTTCGACCCCGCAGAGGGGTGACCCCGGTCGTGCCGTGGATCGGTCCCTCCCGGGGCTGAGCCGCAGTGAGAAAGGCCCGGTTGATGTACGGACGTACATCAACCGGGCCTTTCTCGCTTGTATGGGCTCCTAGGCACTTCTGGGGGCTTTTGGCCGTCTACGGGCCTTTCGCCGTTTGAGTGCCTTTAGGCGCCTCTTGCCTTGGGTGCCTCAACCGTTCGCCGACGGAGTCGCGCTCGGGGCGGGCGTGCCCGGGGAGGTCTCCGGAGCCGGGGTGGCGGACGGGACCGCGCTGGGGGCGGGCGACAGGCTGCTGAACTCGCGGCTGCGCGTGATCACGGGGATCGTCATGTTGATGTCGCCGGCGTTGGCGAACTTCAGGGTCACGGAGATGCTCTCGCCACCGAGGAGCGGCTTCTGGGTGCCCTCCAGGATGACCGTGGAGGTGGGCCTGCCGGTGTTGACCAGCTTGCCGGGGGGCAGTGCGATCGCCCCTGCCGTCTTGACCGAGGCGGCGCTCTGGTCGGCCACCGCCACCCCCTCGAGGGAGTCGGCCGTGGTGCCGTAGTTCACCATGGACAGGTAGAGCGGGATGGAGCCTCCCGCCGCGATCTTGGCACCCGAGTCCGGGCCGAGGAGGAACGCCTGAGGGATCTTGATGCCGTTCCTGCCGTAGGTCTTCGCGGTGTCGTTGCCGTCAATCAGCACGTGGGCCTCAGTCGGGGCGTACGCATTGCTGGTGTTCGCATCGGCTCCCGCGCCACACGCCGCCAGCGCCGGGGCGGCTGCGAGCAGCGCGGTGACGGCGATCACCCTGCGACGGCTGGTGCTGGTCACAGTTCGAGGTCTCCTTGATACACATGGGCATGGCCAGAAGCAACCTTATCCGTGCGCCGCACCCCTCTCCGAGGCGGGCGGGTGCGAGCGCGAACGCGGCCAGCATCGCAGGTCACCGGGTATGTCAGGACTTAGGATTCATACAGTCGGGCGGTTGTCAAGTCCCAAATCGAGGCTTTGACCTGCAGTTATGTTGATTTCACTGTTCCGGGAGGGGACTGGCGCGTGGTATCCTGGAGTACAGCGGAAGGGGTACTTGTCACATGACTTTCCAGGTCGGCGACACTGTCGTCTACCCCCACCACGGGGCTGCTCGGATCGAAGCCATCACGACCCGCACGATAAAGGGCGAAGACAGAACCTATCTGGTGCTGAAGGTCGACAAGGGCGACCTTACCGTTCAGGTGCCGGCGGAGAACGCCGAGCTCGTCGGCGTGCGTGACGTTGTAGGCCAGGAAGGCCTAGAGCGTGTCTTCGATGTCTTGCGCATGCCACACACCGAAGAGCCCACCAACTGGTCCCGCCGCTACAAGGCCAACCTCGAGAAGCTGGCGTCCGGCGACGTCAACAAGGTGGCCGAAGTGGTGCGCGACCTTTGGCGGCGCGACAAGGAGCGGGGCTTGTCCGCGGGCGAGAAGCGCATGCTCGCGAAGGCCAGGCAGATACTGGTCAGTGAGCTCGCGCTCGCGGAGAAGACCAACGAGGACAAGGCCGAGGCCCTTCTCGACGAGGTTCTCAACTCCTGAACACGAAACATCCAAGGGTGGGCGTCGGAGTCGACGTCCACCCTTTCGCATCCGGCCGTGACCTTCACCTCGCCGGCCTTCACTGGCCCGGCGAGACGGGGCTCGCGGGTCATTCCGACGGCGACGCCGCCGCCCACGCGTGCTGTGACGCCCTGCTCTCGGCCGCGGGGCTCGGCGACCTCGGAGGGCTCTTCGGCACCGCCGACCCGCGATGGGCGGGCGCGTCGGGCGTGACCCTTCTTGAGGAGGCCGCACGTCATGTGCGCGCGGCCGGCTTCGAGATCGGCAACATCGCCGTGCAGGTCATCGGCAACCGCCCCGAGCTGTCGCCCCGCCGCGCCGAGGCCGAGAGGGCGCTGAGCGCGGTCGTCGGCGCGCCGGTCAGCGTCAGCGCCACCACGACCGACGGGCTCGGGCTCACCGGGCGCGGAGAGGGCGTCGCGGCCATCGCGAACGCGATCGTCTTCGAAGGTTCTCCGGAATCATCGCCAACCGTCGGGCCCGCCGGCACGTCCTAAGAGCGGGATCCCGAACGGCGGGCGGGTCGAACTGCTCGCGAATCAGAGGGCGGTGCCCCGGCAACCGGCGCGGTGCACGGGACGCCGTCCTCTTTTTACCCTGCTGAGCAGGGATTTTTTACTTTCTAGGATTAGAGCCCCGAATCCGGGTAGCCACCTTTTCAGCGTGAAGGTGCAACCCTCAAGGGGAGGCTCAATATGTCCATTCAAACCATCCTCGGCGCGATCGTCATCGGTGCCATCATCGGCGCCCTCGGACGGCTCATCCTTCCGGGTCGGCAGCCCATCGGGTGGATCCTCACCATCGTCGTCGGTATCGTCGCCGCCCTGATCGGTACCGCGCTCGCCCAGGTGCTGGGCGTCGCGACCACCAACGGCATCGACTGGATCGAGCTCGTCATGCAGGTGGTTCTGGCCGTCGTCGGTGTCGGCATCGTGGCCGGTCTCCGCGGCCGCACCAGGGTCTGACCCTCGGCGGAGTCCACCACACGGTGACCTTCGCCGACGTTCGAACCGCCGGATGTGATCTCTCGGCCGTCAGGCCCTGAAACACGGCGGTCACCCGCACGGTGCCCGACTCCGCCGGCACCTTCAAAGATCCGCCCGATCCCCCCGATCGGGCGGATCTTCGGCGTTCCCGGCCTACTCCTCGGGGGGTAGCGGGGTGCTGCGCATCCGGACGGACGGCGGTGCCGCGGGCGCTTCCCCGTACGGCTGCCGCCGCGCCCGCGGGGCCTCCTCCTCGTCGGCGCAGCCGGCGTCGTGGGCCGGGTCGGGACCGGCGCCGGCCTCCTGCCGCGCCTCAGAGGGCATCGGAGCGGCGTCCTCACGCAGATGGGGGTAGGGCTGGGTGTTCGCCGCCGGCGAGTCCTCAGCGCCGTCTGAGACCTCCGTGGCCGGCCGCTCAGCCGGTTCGTCGGTGATCTGCGGGTACGGCTGCGTGTCGCCTGGCTCGCGATCACGCGTCGGCTTGGGGAGCGGATGGACCAGCACGTCGCCGGTGGAGGGACGTACGAGGTCTCCCCAGCGGAGCGGCATGTCGGGGTCTCGCTCCGGTCGCGGGGACGGTCTGGTCCGCGCCCGGGGCTTCGGCACCAGCCGCTGCTCCGGCTCCGGCTCGGGAACCGCGTGCTCCTGCTCCGGCGCGCCGTGTCCCTGGTCCGGTACCCCGTGCTCCTGCTGCGCGGCGTGTGCGTGCTCTTGGGCGGCGTGGTCCTCTTCCGGACTCATAGGGCCCGGTTCCCCACTTATAGGGCCTGGTTCCGGACTCATAGGGCCCGGCTGGGGCACGGTCGCTTCGGGATCGGGGACGCCGCCCGCGTCAGGGGAGACACCGCTTCCTTCTCGCGAGGAACCCGTCTCTTTGTGGGAGGCGCCGGTCTCATGGGGGCTCGTAGCCTGCCTGGGGGCCGGAACCGCGCGCGTGGGCACGCGCTGGGGCTCGGGCTCGCCCGCCTCACCGTCCCTGTCCTGGCGCGGCAGAGGCGGCAGCTCGTCCACGGGAGGGGTCTCCGGAGCGGGCGTCGGCGGCACCACCGGAGCGATCTCGGGCTCGGGCGTGTACAGCGCCTCCAGATGCGGCGCGAAGTCCCGCTCCAGGGCGGGGGCGTGGCCCGTCATGAGCGGAGGAGCCAGGTCGGGGTCACGTTCCTCGTGCCCGAAGGGGACGATGTCCGTCCGTACCGCACGCTCATGGACGTCCGTGGCTTCGTGCTCGGGGATGTCGGCCGCCTCGTGCTCCGTGACGCCGGCCGCCGAAGGGCGGGACTGGCCGCTCCTCGCCGGGAGCAGGAACAGCCACAGCCCGAGGACCAGCATCACCCAGGGGACCACGGCGACGGCCACAGTGGCCTGCCGGACGCCGACGGTGACGCCCGTGGCGATCACGACGTTGGCCGCGGCGGCCGCCACGATCAGCAGGGTGAGGACCAGAGCGGCCTGCAGCTTCAGGAGCAGCCGGGCGGGACGCAGCAGGAGCACGCTGATCAGCGCGATCGCGAGCAGCGCGTCGAAGCCGGCCGGGTAGAGATAGGACAGGTCTGAACGTGCCCCTCCTGTCACGGCGAGGGCCCGCAGCGCGTCGAAGGAGAGCACACAGGCGGCACCGGCCAGCGCGGCGACCGCGAGGCCCGCGACGGCGGTCCCCACGCGGCGCAGCACCAAGGCCGTTCCGGTCGGCTGGGCGGGAACGGGCGGAGGCGCGGTCCGGCGGGAGGACTGGCCTGCCGCCAAGGGGGGAGTGACGTCCATGGCGCTTCGAGCCTACAGAATCGGCGCTGCCGTAACCGGCGCGGACCGCGACGCCACGCGGCAGCAGATCAGAATGAAACCCAACCCGACCCCTTCGCGTAGGCCCGTCACGGCAAGGCGACTGACGAGCGAGGGGTCTGGTGGCGGAGTGAACAATGAGGCCCTGGTGACCGAAGTGCCTTCGGTCATCCCCTCGGGGATCCGGATTTTCGTAAGAGCCGGCGCGTTCCGCGAATCTATCGCTGAGGCTAGGGGCAAAGTAGGGCGTACCAGCCCAAATGATCTCGGACAAGGTGCTCTATTAGGGAGAAGGCGGTCAGTCCTTCCGGCCTCGCGGAAAGGCCTCAGGATTCACATTCGTTTTGCGGGCCTGTGAGGTCGGGCAACCAGTCCTGCCACGGCGTGCGAGGCATTAGCCTTGCGTTCGTGAGTCTGCGCCTATATGACACCAGCACCCGTGCGGTCCGCGACTTCGTCCCCATCCACCCGGGCCGGGTCTCGATCTACCTGTGCGGCGCCACTGTCCAGGCTCCACCGCATATCGGGCACATCCGCTCAGGTGTCAACTTCGACGTCCTGCGCCGATGGCTGATGCGGTCCGACTACGACGTGTCGTTCTGCCGCAACGTGACCGACCTCGACGACAAGATCATCCGAGTCGCGGGTGAAGAGGGCGTGCCGTGGTTCGTCGTCGCCGAGCGCAACCAGCGGGCGTTCACGTGGGCGTATGACATGCTCGGCTGCCTGCCGCCCACGGTCGAGCCGAGGGCGATGGGCCACATCCCCGAGATGATCGAGCTGATCCACCGGCTGATCGACAAGGGCCACGCGTACGCCACGGGCGGCGACGTCTACTTCGACGTCATGTCCTACGCCGAGCGTTACGGCAGGCTCTCCAACCAGCGTCCCGAGAACATGCGCGCGGCGGCCGACACCGACACCGACTCGGCCAAGCGCGACGCCCGTGACTTCGCGCTGTGGAAGGGCGCCAAGCCCGGCGAGCCGACCTGGGCGACCCCGTGGGGCCCCGGCCGTCCCGGCTGGCACCTTGAGTGCTCCGCCATGGCCACCAAGTACCTCGGCGAGACCTTCGACATCCATGGCGGCGGTGTCGACCTGATCTTCCCGCACCACGAGAACGAGGTCGCCCAGTCGCAGGCGGCCGGTGACGGCTTCGCGCGCTACTGGCTGCACAACGGCATGCTCAAGATCGGCGCCGAGAAGATGAGCAAGTCCCTCGGCAACTCCCTGCTGGTCCCGGCGATGCTGGGCAAGGTCCGCGCCGTCGAGCTCCGCTACTACCTGGTGGCCGCCCACTACCGTTCCTCGATCGACTACTCCGACGAGGCGCTGGCCGAGGCCGCCACCGGCTACCAGCGCATCGAGGGCTTCGTCACCCGGGCCGCCGAGGTGATCCACGACGTCGACGCGGCGGCGCCGCTGCCGCAGGCGTTCGTGGACGCCATGGACGACGACCTCGGGGTGCCGCAGGCGCTCGCCGTGGTCCACGAGGTCGTCCGCGAGGGCAACGTCGCCCTCGCCCACGGCAACAAGGAGCAGGTCGCACGACTTCTCGCCGAGACCCAGAACATGCTCGACGTGCTCGGTCTCGACCCCCGGGCACCGCAGTGGCGCGAGGGAAGGGCCGACAGCGGCCTCCGTGACACGGTGGACGCCCTGGTCAAGGTGGCTCTGGAGCAGCGTCAGGCCGCCCGCGCCCGCAAGGACTACGCCGCGGCCGACGCGATCCGCGACCAGCTCGCCGCGGCGGGCGTGATGGTCGAAGACACCCCCCAGGGCGCTCGATGGGAATTGGCCCGCTGATCGCGCCGGTAGGCTGGGACCATGGCTGGTGTGGGTAAGGGGTCCGGTAGGCCCGCGAAGAAGAAGGGCCCCACACGGGGCACCGGTGGGCAGGGCCGGTCCGCTCTTCAAGGAAGAGGAGCGACCCCGCCTGCCCACGAGCGCCACTGGTTCAAGGACAAGAAGCGCAGCGCCGCTCAGGGCGCTCCGGGCTCGGGGCCGCGCACCCCTGACAAGCAGCCCGCCCGGCCGAGCCGCGGGGGCAAGCGCGACGACGCTCCCGAGGTGATCGGCGGCCGCAATCCCGTGGTCGAGGCCCTGCGTGCCGAGGTGCCCGCCAACGTCCTGTACGTGGCGCAGCGCGTCGAGAGCGACGACCGCGTCCGCGATGCGATCAAGATGGCCGCCAACCGGGGCATCGCCCTGCTTGAGGTCAGCCGCGACAAGCTCGACAGGCTCACGGAGGGCACGGTCCACCAGGGCCTCGCGCTCCAGCTCCCGCCCTACGAGTACGCCCACCCGGAGGACCTCGTCGAGCGGGCACGCGACGCGGCCGAGGTGCCGCTGATCATCGCGCTCGACAGCGTCACCGACCCGCGCAACCTCGGAGCCATCGCGCGCTCCGCCACGGCCTTCGGGGCCCACGGCATCCTCGTGCCGGCGCGCCGCTCGGCCGGGGTCACCGCCGGTGCCTGGAAGACCTCTGCCGGCACCCTGGCCCACCTGCCCGTGGCCAGGGCCGCGAACCTCACGAGCACGCTCCGCGAATACCGTGAGCAGGGTCTGTTCGTCGTCGGCCTCGACGGCGCGGGCTCCACCGACATCGGCGACGTCGAGCTGGCCACCGAGCCTCTGGTCGTCGTGGTCGGCTCCGAGGGCAAGGGCCTGTCCCGCCTCGTCCGCGAGGCCTGCGACGTGGTGGCACGCATCCCCATGAACGCCGCCGCCGAGTCCCTCAACGCCGGCATAGCCGCAGGCATCGCCCTCTACGAGGTAGCCCGCCTCCGCCGCCGCCGCTGACCCCCCCCCAGCCGGCCGACCCCACCCCAGCCGGCCGACCCGGTACCGATGATCGGTGACGGTGCCCACGCCCTACGACTAAACTCGTAGGGCACCACACGCCGACGTAGCTCAATCGGCAGAGCAACGGTCTTGTAAACCGTAGGTCAGGGGTTCGATTCCCCTCGTCGGCTCCCAGCCCAAAGGCCCCTTGCGATCATCACAAGGGGCCTTTTGCTAACAGGTTGCTAACAGCGGCTATGCGGCGGCGTCCTTGACGACGGTCGCGAAGATGTCCGCCGCCGTCGCCATTTGCTCATTGATCACGTGCGCGTACACCCGAAGGGTGATCGTGGGGTCGGCGTGACCGAGCCGAGCGGCGACCACATGGACCGGAACGCCGGCCAGCAGAAGCGTCGTCGCGTGGACGTGCCGTAGGTCGTGCAGCCTCGCATGGGGGAGCGGCTTCTTCGGTCTGGGGCGGTCCTTGGGTGCGTTGTAGGCGGCGATGAGCTTCGGGACCAACGAGGTGACGGTGTCCGGGTAGATCGGCTCACCCCAGCCGGTCGTGAACACGTAGTCGTCCGTGCCCTTCCACTCCTCGCCTGCCACCAGCTTCTCGCCGGCTTGCCGGGCGCGATGCTCCCGGAGGACCTGTGCCGTCTCCTCGTCCAGGCTCACCACGCGCGACCGGCCGCTCTTGGTGGTGCCTTCCACCCGCTCCCCGTCGATCACGAACGAGCTGCCCTTGATCCGGACTTCCGGTACGTCGAGGTCGATGATGGTCCACGGCGACGGCCGCCGCTGAGCCGGGGCTCGCACCACCGGGACGATGAGAGTCCACGGAGCGTTGACTTTGTCGCAAGCTATGACGCACCGGGCGCGATGCTGTCTTGCAGGGTCGCCCATCTGATCCAGCCCGGCTGGCAAGCCGTGCTCGGCCGGCCGTACGCCGTCTTCGTGGCCGCCACGTTCGCCGGTGCGATGGTGCTGGCCGGGAGCGCCCTGGCCGTTCCCGACCCCACCGTTCGGCAGTTGGCCGTCGTCCTGCTGATCGGCCTGCTCGGCGGGACGGCCATCAGCGCCATGCAGCTGCGCCACCTGCTGCGGCGCCCGGTGGTGGCGGAGGACGAGGAGTCGCTGACCGCCGACGTCATCATGCGCGTCGAGGACGCCCGCGAGCTCACCACGCCGAGCGTGCAGTGGACGCTGCCCATGGTGCTGTTGTTCGGCACCGCGCCCGGCTGGTGGAGCGCCGCCGCGGTCGCCTACCTGCTCCTGGGCGTGGGCGCGACCATCGCGCTCCAAGCCAGGACGCCGTCGAGCGCGACGGTGGCCCGGCGGGTCATGCGCGTCCGATGATCGTCATCGACGCGGCCTCGCCGGTGCCGCCGTTCGAGCAGCTACGGGCCCAGCTCGCCCGCCAGATCCAGGACCGCACGCTGGCCGTGGGCGCCCGGCTGCCGACCATCCGCCACCTCGCGGCCGACCTCGGCCTGGCCGTCAACACGGTCGGCCGGGCCTACCGGGAGCTGGAGGAGGCGGGGCTGATCGAGACGCGCGGGCGGGCGGGCTCGTTCGTGTCGTCCGCCGGCGAGGAGGGCCGGGAGCGGGCCCGCCGGGCCGCCGCCGACTACGCCGCCGTGATCGCCAGCGTCGGCATCGAGACCGGCGAGGCGATCCGCATCGTCCAGGCGGCGCTGACCTCCGGCGCGGCAACACCGGCCTCGTCATGACCGCGACCCGGCCGCGTGGGTCACGTCGCAGGGCGCACGACGCCGGCGTAGCGGCCGATCAGGCGGCGTCCGAGCCGCCGCATCGGCTGCTCCAGAAATCCCGCACCGACTCCACGGTGATCTCGATCTCGGTGTGGGTCATGCGGAGCAACAGTAGCCGGATGGCGGCCGCCCATTCCGGTTGCCAGAGAGAGGGAACTGGCTCGTGAAAGGCGCGGGCGTCTGACCGATCGATCCACCAGGGTGGCGGCTCGCCGTAGCCATAGGAGTGTGGGGCCGGAACGGTGGACGGCGGCAATTCCGCCCGCGTCGGCCTGCTGACACCACCGGCTGTTCCGTTGTCGATCAAGCCTCGTGACCTGCTGAGCGCGGTCGAATCACGGGTGGCGGTGGCGACCAGGTCGTTCGAACGATGGCGGACATCATCTCCACCAGCCGCCAGGCGCACGGGAATTCCCATGGAATCGGTTCCCAGCCGACTGTTCCTTTCGAAAAGGAGCATCAGTGCGATTAAGTCCGCGATCAATTCTGACATTGTTCATCGCCGCGGCGACAGTGGTCACCGTGGCGGCAGGCCGCGCGAGGTCCTGGACCGGTACGACCTGATCGGCTTCGATCCGCGAGGGGTCGGCCACAGCATCCCGGTCACCTGTGGCCTCGATCTCATGAGGCAGCTCACGCTGCTGCTGCCCTACCCGGCGCCGGACGGCGGCATCGAGCGCAACGTCGCCTTCGCACGGGACACCGCGGCCGCATGCGCCGAGCACTCCGGTGATCTGCTTCCGTTCGTCACCACGGCCAACACGGTTTGCGCCGACGAGGCGATGAACTCCTTCCTCGCCACCGGGGCACCTGCCCGGGCGGGTCCGCTTCTGCCCGGCTCCGTCACCGGCCGAGGCCGTCGCCCGCTCCGCGCCCTTGCCGTACATACCTTCTGCGGGGCCGCTTCACGACTATCTATGTAAAACAGGTAGGTTATGGTTTATTTCCTCTTCCGGGAACATACGTTGGAGTCATGAGCTGAAAGGTCGCGGATGAGCAGGTATGAGGTGGATGTCGTCGTCGTGGGCGGCGGGGGGATGGGGTCGGCGGCCGCGTGGCGGCTGGCCGGTCGCGGGGTCGACGTGGTGCTTCTGGAGCGGTTCGAGGCGGGGCACGTGCGCGGAGCCTCGCATGGAGCGTCCCGGATCTTCCGCGTCTCTTACACCGAGCCCACCTACATCAGGCTCGCCCAGGAGGCCGAAGGGTTGTGGCGGGAGCTTGAGGCCGCATCAGGCGTCTCCCTGCTCACGACCACCGGAGGAGTCGACCACGGGCGGACGGCGGACCTCGGGCTGCTGGCCGAGGCGGTCGAGGCGGCGGGTGCGCCGGGGGAGTGGCTCGCCCCCGAGGAGGCCGCCGAGTGCTGGCCCGGCCTGCGGTATGACGGCAAGGTGCTCTTTCATCCGGCGGGCGGGCGGCTGCACGCGGACGACGCCCTGTCGGCGCTCCAGGCGCAGGCGGCCCGGCTGGGCGCCGTCGTCCGCCACGAGACGCCGGTCACCTCGATCGTGGTACGCGGCGACGACGCCGTCGAGGTGGTTGCGGGGGAGGACGTGTACCACGCGAAGCGAGTCGTCGTCGCGGCCGGGGCGTGGGCGGAGAAGCTGCTCGGCGGGCTCGTGCCGCTGCCGCCGCTGCGCGTCACACAGGAGCAGCCGGCGTACTTCGCCCCGTTGCGCGACGACGTGGCCTGGCCCAGTTTCGTACACCACCTCGACGGCGAGTCGCTGGAGGCCATGGGGTTCCCGAGCGGGGTCTACGGCCTCGGGACGCCCGGCGAGGGCGTCAAGGCCGGGTTCCACGGCACGGGCCCGGTGGTCGACCCCGACGACCGCGACTTCCAGCCGGAGCCCGCCCAGTTGCGCGCCCTGCGCGAGTACGCCCGCGCATGGCTGCCCGGTGTCGACGCGGACGCCCTCACCCCGATCAGCTGCACCTACACCACGACGCCGACCTCTGACTTCGTCCTGGACCGAGTTGGTCCCGTCGTCGTGGCGGCGGGCTTCTCCGGGCACGGGTTCAAGTTCGTTCCGGCGGTCGGACGGATCCTCGCCGACCTCTCCCTCACGGGCGAGCGGCCCGACGCGCGCTTCGCGCTGAACCGCCCGCCCGCCGCCGCACCCTAAGAAGTCGCTCGTCCGGACCGCTCTGTCACCACGTCGGCGTGGGAAGGGCGAGGTGCTCGCGGAGCGTCGTTCCTTCGTACGCCGTGCGGTAGGCGCCGCGCTCCTGCAACTGCGGCACCAGCTTGTCGACGATGTCCTCCAGCGACGACGGGACCAGGTGCGGGGTGATGTTGAAACCGTCGACCGCGCGGGTGCGGACATAGTGCACCCACTCGTCGGCGATCTGCGATGGCGTGCCCACGAATGAACGGTGTCGCGGCGCGACGCGGCGTACGAGCTGCACGATCGACAGGTTCTCCGCCGCGGCCAGCTCGCGCCACTGGGCGATGAGCGCGAGCTTGCCGGTGCGCATCTCGATCGGGATCGTGCCGCGCGACGGATCCAGCTCCGCCTCGCCGGGCTCGATGTCGGGCAGCGGGCCGTGCGGGTCGTAGGCGGACAGGTCGGTGTCCCAGTACTGCTCAAGGAACGCGATCGCCCGCGGTGGCGAGATCTGCTCGTCGTGTACCCACTCCGCGCGCTCCCGGGCCTCCTCGGGCGTGTCGCCGAGGATGACGGAGGCGCCGGGCAGGATCCGCAGCGAGTCCGGCGAGCGGCCGTGGCGCGCCAACCTGGCTCGCAGGTCGGCGGCGTAGGCGACGGCCTTGTCGTACTCGGTGTTGGCGGAGAACACGACGTCGGCGTGCCGCGCCGCGAGCTCGCGCCCGCCGCCGGAGTCGCCGGCCTGGAACAGCACCGGACGGCCCTGCCGGCTGGCCGGCACGGTGGCGCGTGCGCGCAGCCGTACCAGGTCGGTGTCCCGCTCGACGTCGCGGATCGCTCCGGGCCGCGCCCAGGACTTGGCCTCGTCCGATTCGGCGACGGCGTCCTGCTCCCAGGAGGCCCACAGGGCCTTCGCGGCCTCGACGAACTGTGTGGCCCGCTCGTAGCGCCTCTCGTGCGCGAGCCAGCCGCCATGGCGGAAGTTGGCGCCGGTCCAGGCGTTGTCGGTGGTGACGATGTTCCAGCCGCCCCGCCCGCCGGACAGCAGGTCGAGGCTGGCCAGGCGGCGGGCGAGATCGGCGGGGAAGTTGTACGTGGTGTTCTGCGTGGCGACCAGCCCGATGCGCTCGGTGACGGCGGCCAGCGCGGACAGTTGCGTGATCGCGTCTGGACGTCCGGCGACGTCCAGGTCGTAGACGCGGCCGCGGTTCTCGCGTAGGCGCAGACCCTCGCCGAGGAAGAAGGCGTCGAAGAGCCCTCGCTCCAGTAGTCGCGCCACCTGCACGAAGGTCTCGATGGCGACGTGCGACGCGGTCGTCGGGCGGGTCCAGATGACCTGGGGGCCGACTCCGGTGTAGAACACGCCGAGGTGTACCTGGGCGTTCGGGTCGTACGGGGCGCCGGTCGAAGCCGGCGAACTCGTGGCGGTCAAGGTCGTGTCACCTCACGCGGTTGTGCTCGCCGAGGCGGCGAAGCGGTCCAGGGGGCGAAGCGGTTCACGGGGTGCAGCGGTTCACGGGGTGCAGCGGTTCAGCGGGCGCAGCGGAGGGAGAAGGGGTGCAGCGGTTCAGGGGGCGAAGGTGTTGAGGGGGCGGGGCAGGCCCAGCGTGGAGCGCAGCGTGGCGCCAGGCTCGGGCGCTCGGTACAGGCCGGCCGCCGCGAGCGCCGGCAGCACCTGATCGGCGAGCACCGGCAGGTCGGCGGCGAGCGCCGCCGGGTGCAGGCGCACCCCGTCGACGACCGGCGCGAGTGATCGGAGCAGCTCTACGAGCCCGCTCGCCGGCCCGGCGTATCGCAGCCGTCCCGAGTCCGGCCATGGGGTGGCCTGATCCAGGTCGGCGAGCCGCCGCCCCCCGGGCTCGTCGGCGTCCAGCACGACCTCGACCTCGGCGAAGGCGAGCACGCCGTGGTTCCTGGCCCGCTCGGCCCGTCGGGTGAGCGCGTCGGCGTCGGGCTCGCCGACGAGCACGATGTCGGCGTGAGCGTCGATCTCCAGCTCGGCGGGGGCGAGCACGACGACCTGTCCCTGCGGCGGGCGCGGGGTGATGAGCGGTCCGGTCACCGAGAAGGCGGCCCCGGTGAAGCTCACGTGGTGAACGCGGCCGGGGTCGAGGTAGCGACCGGTGGCGACGTCCCTGATCACCGCGTCGTCCTGCCACGAGTCCCACAGCCGGCGCGCGACGTCGACGACGTCGGCGGCCTCGCGCCGCGCGGCATCGTCGGACAGCGCGCTCGCCCCGATCGTCGCGAGATCATCGCTGTCGTGCGCCGCGCCGACCACCCAGCCCGCGCGGCCCCGGCTGGCATGATCGAGGCTCGCCAGCTGGGTGGCGAGGTGGAACGGCTCGGTCGTGGTCACGTGCAGCGTGGGCGCCAGCCCGATCCGATCGGTCAGCGGCGCGGCGAACGCGGCCCGGGTGCCCGCCTCCAGCCGTCCGGCCGCGTCCAGCCCGCGGCTCGGTGGCACGGGCGCGTCGGCGAAGGTCGCCAGGGTGAAGCCCGCGGCCTCCGCGGCGCCGACGGCAGCGCGTAGCGCGGCGGCGGTCAGGACGTCTCCAGGTGGACGGCCTGTAACGCGCCAGGCGGCCGGGTGGGCGCCATCCCCGTCCAGGTCGACGGCCAGCAACAGGGTGCGGTGGTCGCTCATCGGTCGGCTCTCCCCTCTCTCGTACGGCCCGGAGGCATGCCGGGCCAAGCTCTCCTACGGCCCGAAGGCACGTCGGAGCAATTAGCCACATTATTGGTAGGAATGCCATAGAAAGCCAGTTTGTTCCCGCCTCGCGTCCGGAGCCCTCGCCATGTGGCTATCCGGGGTGCCGGGAGATGGAGGACCCGGCCGTCCGTGCGTCCCCAAGAACGAGACGGACAACGCGAAGGAGGCATCGGCCGGCGGTCAAGTCGTCGCCGGGCGTGATCCCCGGCGCCTGGAGTCGCTCCCTGGCCCGGGTCGAACACGCCTGGACGGCCCCCACCGAACGGGGCCGTCGCGTCGTGCTCACCACCTCCGCCCAGTCACGCCCGCATACATCCAGCAGACGTCCGGCCCGGCCTGGACCCCGACGCGAACGGAAGCGACCGATCAGCCAGTCAGCTCTCGCCTCCACCAACCGCGTCAGGGTCGCCGTCGCAGGATGGTGAAAGGGGATCGGGGTGGGTGGAACGTTCGGCCAGGGGGAGACGGACGACGAAGCGGGCACCGCCGAGGGCGGAGTCCCCCACCTCGATCGTGCCGGTATGGGCGCTGATGATGTCGCGGGCGATCGTGAGGCCGAGGCCGGTGCCGCCGCGGTCGCGGGAACGGGCCTCGTCCAGCCGGATGAACCGGTCGAAGATCCGTTGCCGGTCTTCATCGGCGACCCCGCGCCCGTCGTCGGCGACGGTGAGCGTGGCGGTGTCCGCGTTGCTGCCCAGCTCGATCCGCACCTTGAGGCGGGCGTGCCGCTGGGCGTTGTCGAGCAGCTCGGCGATCATCCGGGTGATCTTGATGGGAGCCGCGTCGACGACGACCCCCGGCTCCAGCCGCAGTTCGACCTCGTGCCGGTCCACCCGCTTGTAGACCTGCTCCTGGACCAGCTTGGTGAGGTCGACCGGTTCCCGGTCGGTGGTCAGCGTGCACGCCTCCAGTTGGGCCAGGACGAAGAGGTCGCTGACGATCGCCTGCAGCCGGTCCACACTGCTGAGCGCCTGCGCAAGGAGGCTGTCGAGGTCGGTGTCGTCGGGATTCCGCCGTGCCTCCTCAAGTTGTACGCGGAGCCCGGCGAGGGGGGTGCGCAGCTCATGGGAGGCGTCGGCCGCGAATCGCCGCTGCCTGTGGATTTCCTGGTTGAGCTTGGCCCGCATGCTGGTCACGCTGTCTTCCAGCTTGTCCAGTTCGTCTATGCATTCGCGCAAGTCGGTCATGTGCTGCATCTCCTGCCTTCAACCCACTCTGGCTGAAGCAGGGGCTCCATTCTCCCCTCGGCACCCAAGGCCAGAGCAAACCGAACCAAACGCGTGACAGATTTCGGCAGCCGGTGACCGGGCCTTTGCGGCGGGGGTGGAAAGCAGGGATCAGTCTTGCCTGACCGGACCCGAGCTGAGAAGGGCCGGGGAGCGGCCGGCGCGGGTTCGAGTCGTGTCCAGCCGCTCCCCGCTGGTCAGGCGGGCGGCAGGCCGTACAGTCCGCCGAGCATAGGGGGAAGGTCCCCCTCGTGGACCACCGTCAGCCGCCTGGTGGCACGGGTGATCGCCACATACAGGTCCTGGCCGCCCTTGGGCGACTGGGCCAGGATCTCGTCCGGGGCCACGACCACCACGGAGTCGAACTCCAGGCCCTTCGACTGGGTGACCGTCAGGACCACAGAAGGCGAGTCCAGAGCGTTCGCCGTCAGCGCGGACGCCGCGTCCGGCAGCAGGCCGGCGATCTCCCGGTGCCGGTCGTCAGGGGTCAGGACCGCCAGCCGGCCCTCCCCGATCTCGGCCAGCTCGGACGCGACCAGCTCGGGGAGCGCCGTGGGAAGCCCGGGACGGGGCACGCGCAGGGCACGGGGCGGGGACTCCCCGTCACGTACCGAGATCGGGAGCTCCTGGTCCGGCGCCACCGCCTTGAGCACGTCGGCGGCGACCTCCATGATCTCGGCCGGGGTCCGGTAGTTGACCAGGAGCCGTGCCTCCCGCCAGCGGCCCTTCACGTAGGGGTCGAGCATCTGGGCCCACGACCGCGCGCCCGCCGCCGACCCCGTCTGGGCCACGTCCCCCACCACGGTCAGTGAGCGCGTGGGGATGCGGCGCATGACCATACGCCAGGCCATCGCCGACAGCTCCTGCGCCTCGTCCACGATGACGTGCCCGTACACCCACGTACGGTCTCGCGCGGCCCTCTCGGCGGTCGTCAGGTCGGGGTCGTCCGAGTAGTGCCGCTCGGCGAGGGCGCGGGCGTCGAACATCTCCATCTCGCCTGCTCCGGTGATCTCCAGAACGCCGCGCGCGTAGACCTCCTCGGCGCGGCGCACCCGGCGGGCGGCCCGCTCCGCCGCCTTGGCGGCCGAGTTGTCCTCGCCCAGGAGCTCGGCGGCCTCGTCGAGCAGGGGTACGTCCTCCGTCGTCCACGCCGCGTCCACCGGGCGCACCAGCGCCTCCAGCTCCTCCGGCCGCAGCACCACGCGCGGCTCCCCGCCGACGCCGTCCCCGGTGGAGCCGACTCCGTCCCCGGTGGAGCCGGTGCCGTTCTCGGTGGAGCCGGTGCCGTTCTCGGCGGAGCCGGGGCCGTCACCGGGGGAGGGGATGGAGGCGGCCGAGCGCAGGGCTTCGGGGTCGGCGAGCAGCTCCGACACCAGCCGTTCCGGCGTGAGCAGCGGCCACAGGTCGTCCAGCGCCTGACGTACGGAGGCCGTGCGCCACAGCCCCGCCCGCGCGTG
Source organism: Sphaerisporangium sp. NPDC049002 (assembly GCF_040649355.1). Classification (NCBI taxonomy): domain Bacteria; kingdom Bacillati; phylum Actinomycetota; class Actinomycetes; order Streptosporangiales; family Streptosporangiaceae; genus Sphaerisporangium; species Sphaerisporangium sp. NPDC049002. The sequence continues at coordinate 62,493 of NZ_JBEZFH010000001.1, forward strand.
GCGCAGGTCGTCCTCGTCGAGCTCCCGGTCGAGCTGACGCGCCTCGTCGAGCGCGAGCGCCGTCAGCGCCGTGTCGATGAACAGCTTGCGCGCCACATTGTGCGGGTTGCGCACCGCCCGCGCCCGGTCGCGGGCACGTACGCAGGTGGCGTGGTCCATGTGCAGGGCCATCTGCTCGACCACGACCTCGACCCCGTTCCTGCGCGAGGTCCTGACGGCGATCATGACCTCCAGGTCGCCGTCGGGCACCCGCTGGCGGTCCCGTACGGCCCCCCTGATCACTTCTGCCATCCGCGGGTCGCCCTTGACCGTCGCCGTCTCGGGCCCGTCGGCCGAGGTGGCCCGTACGCCCGGGAACAGCTCGCCCACGGTGGTCAGCACGACGTCGGTCTCGCCGAGGGACGGCAGCACGTGGCCGATGTACCGCAGGAACATGGTGTTCGGGCCGACGACCAGCACGCCCCGCCGCTGGAGCGTCTCGCGGTGCGCGTAGAGCAGGTACGCCGCCCGGTGCAGGGCGGCGACGGTCTTGCCCGTGCCCGGCCCTCCCTGGACGACGAGCGCCCCTGGCAGGCCGGAACGGATGACCTGGTCCTGCTCGGTCTGGATCGTGGCCACCACGTCGCCCATCCGGCCCGTACGGCCGCGTCGCAGCGAGGACATCAGCGCGGCCTCGCCGACCAGCGTGCGGCGGTCGGGCTCGCTCATCCGCCCGAGGTCGAACACCTCGTCGTCGAGGTCCACGACCGTACGGCCGCGGGTGTGCAGGTGGCGGCGGCGCACCAGCGACTCGGGGTCGCTGGGCGTCGCGGTGTAGAACGCGCGGGCCGCCGGCGCGCGCCAGTCGATGAGGACCAGCTCGTTGCCCGCGTCGCGCAGGCCGACGCGGCCTATGTAGTAAGTGTCCCCGTCGGTGTCGTCGATCCGGCCGAAGCACAGTCCGCGTTCCACCCCCGAGAGCTGCGCGACGCGCCGCGCGTGCTCGTGGGAGGCCACGTCGCGCTCGAAGCGGGCCTGGTGCGTGCCGCCCGGCGCGCCGCGCCCGTGCTCCTCGCTCAGTGACGTCGCGGCGCGCTCGCGTACGGTGTCGAGACGGTCGTACAGCATCGAGACGTATGCTTGCTCGGCGCGCAGGGCTTCCGCGCGGGCGGTTTCGGATGCACGATGCTCCATCGGTGTGGTATACTCCTAACGGGCAGTGCTGCACGGCCATGATTAAGTTGTACCGAACAGTTGAGCGTACCAGCTTTCGCCGCCCGCTCACGCTTACCGATCGGTACGGGCCGTGACAGACCACGCGTAGTCGCGATCACCCCCCCCTGAAACGATCAACCTTGAAACGATCAACCCCTGAAGCGGCAATCCCTGAAACGCCGCTTCCGGATCAGGTCGTCTGCAGGACCGCCGCCACCGATTCCTCCGCGGTCGGGTGGGTCTCGAAGTGGTGGTCGAGATTGGTGATCGTGAGGAGCCTGGAGATCATCCCGGGAACCACCACCAGTGCCAGCCTCCCGCCCATCTCGCGGACCGTGTTGTACGTACGGACCAGTAGACCGAGGCCGAGAGAGTCGCAGAACGTGGTCCGGGTGAGGTCGAGCACCAGGCACGGCGGGCGTCTGGCCCCGACCACTCCGTCGAGCTCGGCGCGGAGCAGAGGGACCGCGTGCATGTCGAGCTCGCCGGAGATCTCGACGATCGTGCACGCTTCCTCGTGCCTCAGACGAATGCCCAGTCCTGTCTCACCTGCCAGGTAAGCCATGCCGTCACCTCCGTTGCGCACTCGTTACCCTGACAAAAAGGCAATAAGCCCACATAGCCAAATAAGCAGGTAGGGCGGCCGTCGTGAAGGCGTTGATTTGGGCTTCGTGGCGCGGGTCGGCGGTTACATAATGAATCGCAATGAAGACGGAAAGTAATCGGCGCGTCGACGTGAGCATCGTGGTGCCCGTCCACAACTGCCGTCCCTATCTCGACAGGTGCCTCACCTCGCTGCTGGAGCAGCGCGTCAGCAAGGAGATCGTCATCGTCGATGACGGCTCCACCGACGGCAGCCGGGATCTTCTCGCCGACTATGCGGCGAAATTTCCGGAAATACGGGTGTCTTACCAGCCCGCCTCCGGCAGCGCCGGCCCCCCGAGGAACCGCGCGATCGCCCAGGCCACTGGGCGGTATGTCTTCTTCTGTGATGCCGACGACCACCTCGGCCCCGAGGCGCTGCAACGCATGCTCGCGATGGCCGACCGCAACGGCTCCGACATCGTGCTCGGGAAGATGGTCGGGCACGGCCGCGAGGTTCCCACCTCCATGTTCCGCGAGAACCGCGAGCGCGCCCCGCTCGGCGAGACCACCGTCTACAACACGCTCACCTGCTTCAAGCTCTTCCGCCGCGAGCTGCTCATCCGCCACCGCATCCGGTTCGACGAGTCGCTCAGGGTCGGCGAGGACATCGTGTTCTCCGTCCACGCGTACTGCCATGCCGAGACGATCTCCGTGGTCGCCGACCACGACTGCTACCACCTGGTGTCCCGCCCCGACGGCAGCAGCATCATGCAGGAGCCGGGCAGCCGCGACCCCCTCGCCTGGCTGCGCATGATCCGCACGCCCATCGAGCTCATGACCCGGCACATCCCCGCGGGCCCCCTGCGCGACCACCTCCTGCGCAGGCATTTCCGCTTCGACATCCTCGGCCAACTAGGCGCCCCGTTCCTGTCGGCTGACGCCGAGGTCCGGCAGGCCATCGCCCGCGAGGCGTCCGAGCTGTGCGCGGTCTGGCTGACCGACGGGGTGCTGGAGCGCTTACGTCCCATCGACCGGCTCAGGGCCGCCTCGCTCGGCGACGTCGACCGGCTCGTACGGCTCGCGCGGGTCGAGACCGCCGCGGTGCGCCACCGCCTCACCGGGCTCGGGTGGGCCGGTGACCGGCTTGAGGTGTCCGGCCGCGCCGTCCTCACCGACTCGTGGAACGGCGTCACCGTCGGCCTGCTCCTGAGGGAACGCTCCACGGGCACCGAGCGCCGCATCCCGGTGACCTCCGTGGCCGACGTCTTCGCCGGGAGCGTCGAGGTGTCACGGCTGCCGCCCGGCGTCTGGGACATGTACGTCGTGGTCGCGTGCGAGGGGGTGCGCCGGGTGGCGAGATTCGGCGCCGAGCGCGAGCCCGAGGTCGGCCGTCCCGGCCCGCGCCTCACGGCGGCCGTCGCGGCCCCGTACTTCACCCGCCCGCAGGGCAACCTCAGCGTGGACGTCGGGGGCCATGTCGTCACGATTCCCGGGTCCGCGCTGCTGACACGCGCCGCGTGGGCCGGCAAGGGCGTGCTGACGATAGAGGGCACGGTCACCGTCGCGAGCGAGTGCCCGGCGGCGCGGTGCGTGCGCCAGGTGGTCTGGCGCGAGCGGTCCTCGGGGAACGAGCGCCGGGCCCCCGCCTCGCCCGTGGACGACGCGCTGTTCACCGCGACGGCCACGCTGGACGTTCCTGGCATCTGGGAGGCCAACCTGGAGCTCAACCTCGGCGGACCGCCCGTGCGCTATCCCGTCCAGGTGGGCGAGGCCGAGCTCGGGCCGGGCGTGGCGTGGTGGCGCGGGCGGCGGCGCTGGTCGGCGATGGCCAGGGCCTCCAAGGTCAGGCGCAAGCTCGTCGTCACGGTCCTCGCCAGGGGCCCGAAAGCGGTGGTGCGCCAGTCCATCCGCATCGGCCGATGACGATCTGCCGGTGGCCGTCCGTACACATGGAGAGCGCCACCTGGCCTCGTTGTTCACGCCTCGTTCGTTAATGCCACCTATTTGCAACTACTACCCCATGGCCTAGAGTTGGCGCAGCTCGATCGCTCCGGAGGCTTGTGGTGCACGTACCAGACGGATTCTTCAACGCGTCGGTGTCCATCGCCGCGGGCGCGTTCGCGGCGGCGGGGATCGGCGTCTGCCTGCGCCGCGCGCGCCGCGAGCTCGACGACCGTACGGCCCCCATGGCGGGCCTCGTGGCGGCCTTCATCTTCGCCGTCCAGATGCTCAACTTCCCCGTCGCGGCCGGCACCAGCGGGCACCTGCTGGGGGGCACGCTGGCCGCGGTCCTGGTCGGGCCGTACACCGCCGTCCTGTGCGTGGCCGTGGTGCTGCTCGTCCAGGGGTTCTTCTTCGCCGACGGCGGCCTCACCGCGCTCGGCGTCAACATCACCCTGATGGCGATCGTGACAACCGTCGTGGGCTGGGCGGTGTTCCGCCTGATCGTGCGGGCCGCGCCACGCGGCCGCGCCGCGATCCCGGTCGCCGCCTTCGCCGGGGCCGCCGTCTCGGTCCCGGTCGCGGCGCTGGCCTTCACCGTGCTGTTCTGGATCGGCGGCACCGCCCCGATCGACGTGTCGTCCGTCGCGGCGGCCATGGGCGGCGTGCACGTCCTGATCGGGCTGGGCGAGGGTGTGATCACGGCGCTGACCGTGAGCAGCGTGCTGGCCGTACGGCCCGACCTCGTGTACGGCGCGCGCGGTCTCACGGCCCCGCTCGTCCTGCGTACGGCAGGCGGCGGGAGCACCGAGGTCACCACCGCCCCGGCTCCGGTTCCCGCCAGGAGCGCCCGCCCGCTCCTCGTCGGAGGCGCGCTGGTCGCCGTGCTCCTCGCGGGCGTGGTGTCCTTCTACGCGTCGAGCAGCCCCGACGGCCTGGAGAAGGTCGCCGGTGACAAGGGCCTCAACGCGAACGAGCGGCACCACCCGCTCGGCGACTCGCCCCTCGCCGACTACGGCGTCAAGGGGGTCGGCAGCGAGCGGCTGGCGGTCGGCATCGCGGGCGTCGCGGGCGTCGGCATCACCGTGCTGGCCGGTGGCGCGATCTTCTACTCCGTGCGCCGCAGGGCCCGTGAGATCGAGCGGGCGCGCGCATAGTGGGTGCGGGACACCACCACCAGCTCTACCGGCCGGGGGACAGCCTCGTCCACCGGCTGCCGCCGGAGTGCAAGCTGCCGGCCGTGGCGGGCTTCGCCGTGGTCGTCGTCGCCACGCCGCGAGACGCCTTCTGGGCCTTCGGGGTGTATGTCCTGCTGCTGGCGGCCGTGGCGGCGGTCGCCCGGGTCCCGGCGGCGTTCGTGCTGCGGCGCATGGTCATCGAGGTGCCGTTCGTCGTGTTCGCCGTCGCGCTGCCGATCATCGGGCTGGGCGCGCGTGTCGAGGTGCTCGGGCTGTCGCTCAGCGCCGAGGGGCTGTGGGCCGCGTGGAACATCCTCGCGAAGGCCACCCTCGGCGTCGTGGCGAGCATCCTGCTGGCGGCCACCACCGAGCCGCGCATGATGCTCCTGGGCGCGCAGCGGCTCCGGCTGCCCCCGCTGCTGGTGCAGATCGCGATGTTCATGCTCCGCTACATGGACGTCATCCTCGACGAGATGCGCAGGATGCGGGTCGCCCGCGAGTCGCGGGGCTTCGCGGCGCGCGACGTGCGGCACCTGCCGGTGCTGGCCAAGTCGGCGGGCGCGCTGTTCATCCGGTCGTACGAGCGGGGCGAGCGGGTACACCTGGCGATGCTGAGCAGGGGATACACCGGTTCGATGCCGGTGATACACGAGGGGGGCGCATCGGTGGCAAGCTGGGCCACCGCCGCACTCCTGCCGGCCGCGGCGCTGGCGATGGCCGTACTTTCCTGGAGCATCACGTGACCCTGCCCCCGCCCTCTCTGCGCGTCAGCGAGCTGGCCTACGCCTACCCCGACGGCACGCAGGCGCTGTTCGGGGTCGACCTCACCATCGGGCGCGGCGAGCGGGTCGCGCTCCTCGGGCCCAACGGCGCGGGCAAGACCACGCTGGTCATGCACCTCAACGGCATCCTGTCCGCCGGGCACGGCTCGGTGGAGGTCGCCGGCCTGCCCGTGCGCAAGGACACCCTGGGCGAGATCCGCCGCCGGGTCGGCCTGGTGTTCCAGGATCCCGACGACCAGCTGTTCATGCCCACGGTGCGCGAGGACGTCGCGTTCGGCCCCGCGAACCTCGGCGTGCGCGGCCCCGAGCTGGACCGCCGGGTCAGGGACGCGCTCGGCCAGGTGGGGCTGCCCGACGTGATCGACCGGCCGCCGCACCACCTGTCGTTCGGCCAGCGCCGCAGGGTCGCCGTGGCCACGGTGCTCGCCATGCGGCCGGAGATCCTGGTGCTGGACGAGCCGTCGTCCAACCTCGACCCGGCCTCGCGGCGTGAGCTGGCCGAGGTCCTGCGCTCGCTGGACGTCACGGTGCTGATGGTCACCCACGACCTGCCGTACGCCCTGGAGCTGTGCGAGCGTTCACTCATCCTCTCCGGAGGCGTGATCGCGGCCGACGGCCCGACCCGCGAGATCCTCGCCGATCCCGCTCTGCTCGCGGCCCACCGCCTGGAGCTCCCGTACGGCTTCGCGGTCGCCGAACGGCCGCTCTGACGCGCCGGGGCCGCGCCGGTGCGGCCGTACCGGCGGTCCCGGTGAGCGGCCGATCTTATGGTCACGTGCCTTCTGTCACTGTGATTGCGAAGTAAAGTGGGCCCGCGAGGAGGTTCCACATGAAGCTGCGGCTGGCGCGGCGCGCGTTCGGAGACGCCGTCGTCGTGGCTGTCGAGGGTGAGCTTGATCTGTTCACGGCGCCGTTCCTGCGCGACGAGGTGCGTGACGCGATCAAGCAGGACAGCAACCGGCTGGTGCTCGACCTCGGCGCGCTGTCGTTCATGGATTCCAGCGGCCTGTCCGTCCTCATCGAGGCGTGGCGCCTCGCGACGGGCGAGGGCGGCGGGGTCTGCCTGGCCGCTCCGCAGGCTCCGGTGGCGCGCATCCTCCGTACGACCGGGCTCGACCGGCGCATCAAGGTCTATCCCGACGTCGACGCCGCCATTTCGGGTGAGATTTGAGCCACCCCTCGTAGAACTTCATTCGGTTGCCGCGTTAAGGTCCGGGATATGGACCTGAACGGAGCAGCAGCAATCATCTCAGGCGGTGCCAGCGGTCTCGGTGAGGCCACCGCACGCGAACTGGCGGGTGCGGGCGCCACCGTCGTCATCGCCGATCTCAACGCCGAGCGCGGCAAGGCCCTCGCCGACGAACTCGGCGGCGTCTTCGCGCAGACCGACGTCTCCGACGAGGCCTCGGTCCAGGCGGCCGTGGACGCCGCCGTCGCGACGGGCAAGCCGCTCCGCGCCGTCGTCAACAGTGCGGGCATCGGCTGGGCCTCCCGTACGGTGGGCCGGGACGGCTCGCCGCACGACCTGGCCAGCTACCGCAAGGTGATCGACGTCAACCTGATCGGCACCTTCAACCTCATGCGCATCGGCGCGGCGGCCATGGCGAAGACCGAGCCCGCCGACGCCGACGGCGCCCGTGGCGTCGTCATCAACACCGCCTCGGTGGCGGGAATCGAGGGCCAGACCGGCCAGGTGGCCTACAGCGCCTCCAAGGGCGGCATCATCGGCATGACCCTGCCCGCCGCGCGTGACCTCGCGGCGATCGGCGTCCGGGTCCTGACGATCGCGCCGGGCATCATCGACACCCCCATCTACGGGTCGGGCCCCGAGTCCGAGGCGTTCAAGGCCAAGCTCTCGGCGCCGGTGCCGTTCCCCAAGCGCATGGGCCGGGCGTCCGAGTTCGGCCACCTGGTGCGCGCCCTGGTCGAGAACGACTACATGAACGGCGAGGTCATCCGCTTCGACGGCGGTATCCGCTTCCAGCCCAAGTGAGACGGCCAACCGGAGGTAAGGGTGTCTGACGAGGTTCTCGTCGAGGTAGAGGGCGGCATCGCCGTCATCACGATCAACCGGCCGCAGGCCAGGAACGCCATCAACGGCAACGTCGCACGCGCCGTCGTGGCGGCCCTGGACGAGCTGGAGGAGCGCAAGGACGTCTCCGCGTACGTCCTCACCGGGGCGGGAGGCACGTTCTCCGCCGGAATGGACCTCAAGGGGTTCCTGACCGGCGACTTCCCGCTCGTCGAGGGCCGGGGCTTCGGCGGTCTCACCGAGAGGCCGCCGAAGAAGCCGATCGTCGCGGCCGTGGAGGGCTACGCGCTCGCCGGGGGCTTCGAGCTGGTGCTCGCCTGCGACATCGTCGTCGCCTCAGAGGAGGCGAAGTTCGGCCTGCCGGAGCCCAAGCGCGGCCTGATCGCGGGGGCAGGCGGCGTGATGCGGCTGCCGCGCAGGATCCCCTACCACATCGCCATGGAGATCGCCCTGACGGGTGACCACTACCCGGCGTCGCGGCTGTACGAGCTCGGCCTGGTGAACCGCGTCACTCCCGCGGGCGAGGCGCTGGCCACGGCCAAGGAGGTCGCGGCCAAGATCGCCGCCAACGCTCCGCTGGCGCTCCTGGCTACCAAGCGCATCCTGGTCGAGTCGGCAGACTGGTCCCGGGACGAGATGTTCGCGCGACAGCAAGAGATCATCAACCCGGTGTTCGGCTCCAAGGACGCCATGGAGGGTGCGGCGGCGTTCGCCGAGAAACGCGCCCCCAACTGGGCGGGGGAGTGATCCCCGCCCTAAAGTGATCATTTTGTCGTTACCGGAGAAGGCGCATGCTGCCCATGATCGTGGGCAACATGCGCCTTATTCGTGTCTTGCACGAAATCGCGGGTTAAACACCGTTTGCGTACGGTAAAGGGAGGACAAAGCGCGTTCCAAAGGCACCACAAGAGGAGAGCGATGAGCGACTACGCGACCGGAGTTGCGCCCGCCGGCCGAACCTCGGGCGAGGTGGTCAAGCAGCGCGTGGTCGGCCTGGTCACGGGAGCCCTCGGCGCCGCCATCGTCATCTCGCTCCTCGTGGCCGTGGAATGGGGCGTCGAGATCGCCGACTACGTCCTGCCCCAGGACCTCGACCGGTACGGCATCGTCTCCCATGACGTGAACGGGCTCGGCGGCATCCTGATCGCCCCGTTCCTGCACGCGGGCTTCGCGCACCTGATGGCGAACACCGTGCCGCTGGCCATCCTGGGCTTCCTCGCTGCTCTGCGGGGCCTTGGGCGGTTCTTCGTGGCCAGCCTGATCATCATCGTCGTCAGCGGGCTCGGGGTGTGGTTCCTCAGCCCTCCGGGGCTCACGGTGGGGGCCAGCGGGCTGGTGTTCGGCTACTTCGGGTACGTCGTGACGCGCGGGCTGTTCGACCGGCATCTGCTCGACATCGCCCTCGGCATCGGGGTGGCCATCCTGTACTACTCGCTGATCTGGGGGGTGCTCCCCGGGCAGCCGGGCATCTCCTGGCAGGGCCACCTGTTCGGGCTGGTGGGCGGGGTGCTCGCCGCCTGGATGCTGCGCCGCAGAAGGCGGCCCGTATCGGTCGCGTGAATTCGTCCATGCGGCGCGAATTGATCGGAAATTCGAGCATTATCGCGTGAAATCACTCCGCCGAGGATCGTCAACTAGTCGTGACGGGGGTCCCTGGGGGAGGATGTCGGTGTGAACAATCTGGGATCTCTGGAGCGCGCCATCATGGAGGTGCTCTGGGATTCCGCCCAGCCTTTGCTCGTCCGCGAGTTGCAGTCGGCGCTCAACGCGGAGGCAGAGAAGCCGCTCGCCTACACCACGGTCCAGACCGTCGCCGAGCGCCTGGTCAGGAAGGGCCTGCTGAGCCGCACGGCCGAGCGCAACGCCTTCCGCTACTCCGCGAGACGCTCGCGCGATCAGCATGTCACAGCGGTCATGCTGGAGGCCCTGGCCGAGAGCCCGGACCGGGCCCCCGTGCTCTCGTGCTTCGCGCAGAGCGTCGACCTCGACGACGCTCTGCGCCTGCTGGAGGAGCTGGCCCGCCGCACAGGCGAGCACCGGCATATCGGGGGCCCCGGGTGGGTTCCGCCGCCCTCGTCCTAGACCCTGGGCCCTGGTCGCGGAGGACCGGCCGAGGGCCGTCAGAGCTGGGGACGGCGGAGGGCCGTCAGAGGCGTTCGACCACGTGGTCGACGCAGGCCGTCAGGGCCTCGACGTCGGCCGGGTCGATGGCAGGGAACATCGCGACGCGGAGCTGGTTGCGGCCGAGCTTGCGGTAGGGCTCGGTGTCGACGATGCCGTTGGCCCGCAGGACCTTCGCCACCTCGGCCGCGTCGACCTCGTCGGCGAAGTCGATGGTGCCGACGACGTTCGAGCGCTGAGCCGGGTCGGCGACGAAGGGCGAGGTGTACGACGTCTTCTCGGCCCAGGTGTAGAGCCGGGACGCCGAGTCGGCGGTGCGCGCGGCGGTCCAGGCCAGGCCGCCGTTGCCGTTCATCCAGTCGAGCTGGTCGGCCAGCAGGAACAGCGTGGCCACCGACGGGGTGTTGTAGGTCTGGTCCTTGGACGAGTTGTCGATCGCCGTCGGCAGGCTGAAGAACTCGGGGACGAACCGGTCGGTGGCGGCGATCTCGTCGACCCGGGCCAGCGCGCGGGGCGAGAACAGCCCGATCCACAGGCCGCCGTCGGAGGCGAAGCTCTTCTGGGGCGCGAAGTAGTAGACGTCGAACTCGCTCGCCTCGACGGCCAGGCCGCCCGCGCCGGAGGTGGCGTCGACCAGCACGAGCGAGTCGTCGCCGCCCACGCGCTTGATCGGCATGGCCACACCGGTGGAGGTCTCGTTGTGGGTCAGCGCGTAGACGTCGACGCCGGCCTCGGGCATCGCGTTCGGGTGGCTGCCCACCGCGGACTTGATCACGGTCGGCTCGCCCAGCCACGGGGCCTTCGCGGCGACGGCCGCGAACTTCGACGAGAACTCGCCGAAGTTCAGGTGCTGGGACTTCTCCTTGATGAGCCCGAAGGCGGCGATGTCCCAGAACGCGGTCGTGCCGCCGTTGCCCAGCACGACCTCGTACCCCTCGGGGAGGGAGAACAGGTCGGCGAGACCCTCGCGGACCCGGCGCACCAGGTTCTTCACCGGCTTTTGGCGGTGGGAGGTGCCCATCACGCTCGCGCCGGCGGCTGCCAGGGCGGCGAGCTGCTCGGGGCGTACCTTCGAAGGCCCGCAGCCGAAACGGCCGTCCGCGGGCTTGAGTTCAGCGGGAATCTCGATATCAGCCACCTAACCAAGGGTAGTGAGCCGTCTCGGTGGTTACGCCCCGGGTCCGGATCGTGAGATACACGCGCGCATGTCCGCCTACGTCAGAGGTGGTGCCCAGACGCGCCAAAGGCCCGCAACTGGGGGCTGCGGGCCCTCTGTAGGGGGTGGGTACCGGGACGAAGGGAGGCCCGGCAGGGGGGCAGTCAGTCTTTGCCGATGACCTCGTCGGCACCGGGGACGTCGTTGACCGAGCGCTGCGGAGGACCGACGTAGTCGGCGCTGGGGCGGACGAGCCTGCCCGTGCGCTTCTGCTCCAGGATGTGCGCCGCCCAGCCGGCGGTGCGGGCGCAGGTGAACATCGAGGTGAACATGTGCGGGGGAACCTCGGCGAAGTCGAGCATGATCGCCGCCCAGAACTCCACGTTCGTGGCGAGGACGCGGTCGGGCTTGCGGGCGTGCAGCTCGGCCAGCGCGGCGGTCTCCAGCGCGCACGCCACCTCGTAGCGCGGGGCGTTCAGCTCCTGGGCGGTGCGGCGAAGCACGCGCGCGCGGGGGTCCTCGGCGCGGTAGACGCGGTGGCCGAAGCCCATCAGCCGCTCACCGCTGTCGAGGGCCTTCTTGACGTAGGTCTCGGCGCTGCCGATGCGCTCGACCTCTTCGATCATGTGCAGCACGCGGGCCGGGGCCCCGCCGTGCAGGGGGCCGGACATGGCGCCGACCGCACCCGAAAGGGCCGCGGCGACGTCCGCGCCGGTGGAGGCGATGACACGGGCGGTGAACGTGGAGGCGTTCATGCCGTGCTCGGCGGCGGAGGTCCAGTAGGCGTCGATGGCCTTGACGTGCTTGGGGTCGGGCTCGCCGCGCCAGCGGACCATGAAACGCTCGACGATCGTCGCGGCCTCGTCGACCCGCGACTGGGGAACCATGGGCAGACCGAGCCCGCGGGCGGACTGGGCGACGAACGACAGCGCGGTGACCGAGGCGCGTGCGAGATCGTCGCGGGCCTGGTCTTCGTCGATGTCGAGGAGCTGGCGGAAGCCGTACGCCGGGGCCAGCATGGCAAGGGCGCTCTGGACGTCGACGCGGATGTCACCGGAGTGGACAGGAATGGGGTAAGGCTCGGCCGGGGGCAGGCCCGGCTTGAACTTGTTGTCGACCAGCAGGCCCCAGACGTGTCCGTACGAGACCCGCCCGACCAGCTCTTCGATGTCGACGCCCCGGTAGCGAAGGGCGCCCCCTTCTTTGTCCGGTTCCGCGATCTCGGTCTCGAACGCTACTACGCCTTCCAGCCCGGGTTTGAAGTCGGACATTCTCGGCCGCCTCCCTTTCTTGAAGTCAAAGCCTTGATGTCGAGATACCGGCGGGTCATATTCAACCCCCTTGGCGGGAGTGCTCCGCCTCCGGACCCGCCGAAACGCGATCGTCCCTGGTAGGGGGTGCCGCTTCGGTGGTGGTGCCGAACGCGGAAGAATACCGCTCTGTGGATGCCGCATCGAGCCCGCCGTCCTTCGCCGGGCTCCGCCGTACATACGAGGGACTGCCTTTGAGAGAGGCCGACCTCGCCGCCGATCCCGTGACCCAGTTCACTTCTTGGTTCGCCGACGCCGTGGACGCCGGGCTTCCTGAGCCGAACGCCATGGTGCTCGCCACCGCCTCCGCCGGGGGCAGGCCGACCGCGAGGACCGTCCTGCTCAAGGGATACGACCAGGAGGGGTTCGTCTTCTACACCAACTACGAGTCGCGCAAGGGCCGCGACCTCGCCGAGAATCCCCGCGCCTCCCTGGTCTTCCCCTGGCACCCGCTCCGCCGCCAGGTCCGCGTGGAGGGCCGTGTCGTACGGCTGCCGCGCGAGGACTCCGCCGACTACTACCACTCGCGCCCGTACGGCTCGCGCATCGGGGCCTGGGCCTCGCGGCAGTCGGCGGTGGTGCCGTCCAGGGAACGGCTGGACGAGCGCTACCGCGAGCTGGCCGATCGCTGGCCGGAGGATCCGCCGATGCCCGACTTCTGGGGAGGCTTCCGGGTCGTGCCTTCGGAGGTGGAGTTCTGGCAGGGGCAGGTCGACCGCATGCACGACCGGCTGCGCTACCGCCGTTCCGGGCAGAAGTGGGTGGTCGAACGCCTGGCCCCCTGAGCCGCCGCTCAGGTCCCTCGGTACAGTGCCCGGATACATGCCAGATGTACGGGTTCGGCGAGGTGGGGATGGCGGGGGTCCAGGCAGGGCTGCGGCGGGTCGCCGTCGACACCAGGCCCCTGCGCGTACCGGCGTACCGGCGGCTGCTGACGGGGCAGGGCGTCTCGTTCATCGGCTTCCAGCTCACCTCGGTGGCGGTCAGCGCCCAGGTGTACGACATCACCGGGTCGTCGCTGTGGGTCGGCCTTCTCGGCCCTGCGAACCTCATCCCACTGGTGGTCTTCGGGCTGTGGGGCGGAGCGGTCGCCGACGCGGTGGACCGCCGCAGGCTGCTGCTCATGGGCTCGCTGGTGGCCTGGGCGGGCACCCTCGCCCTGCTGCTCCACGCCCTGTCGGGGCTGCGCAACGTCTATCTGGTGCTCGCCGTGGTCGCCGTCCAGTCGACGGGGTTCGCGGTCACCTCCCCGGTACGCGGCGCGATCATCCCAAGGCTCGTCCCGACCGAGAGGGTCGCCGCGGCCAACACGCTGAACTTCCTGGTGAGCAGCGTCGGGACGGTCCTCGGGCCGCTGCTGGCGGGCATCGTGCTCGCCAGGTCCGGGTACGCCATGGCCTACCTCATCGACGTGATCCTCTTCAGCGCCGGGTTCTACGCCGCCTTCCGGCTGCCGCGCCTCGACCCCATCGGTGAGATCTCCCGGCCTGGCCTGCGGTCGGTCGTCGACGGGCTCCGCTACATCGCGGGCCAGCCGATCGTGATGATGTCCTTCGTGGTCGACATCATCGCCATGGCCTTCGCGATGCCGAGGGCTCTCTACCCGGAGCTGACCGCCGAGCGCTTCGGGGGCTCCGCCATCGCCTTCGGCTGGCTCTCGGCCAGCCTGGCCATCGGGGCGGTCGCGGCGGGGCTGCTGTCCGGATGGGTCGGCCGGGTGCGCCGCCAGGGTGTGGCGCTGACCGTGGTGATCGCCCTCTGGGGGCTCACCGTGGCCGCGGCGGCCTTCGCGCAGCCCCTGTGGCTGATCGTCACGCTGCTCGCGGCCGGGGGCGCGATCGACCTGATCTCGGCCGTCTGGCGGCAGACGATCCTGCAGACCTACGCCCCCGACGAGATGCGCGGGCGCATGCAGGGGGTGTTCATGGTCGTCGTGGCGGGCGGGCCCCGGCTCGGGGACCTGCGGGCGGGCACGACGGCGAGCGCCTTCGGGCTCGTCCCGGCCTGGGCGGGCGGGGGGTTGCTGTGCGCCGCGATCGTGCTGGTCGCCGGCCTCGCCGTACCGGCATTCAGGAACTATGACGCGGCGGCGGGACGTCTCGGACGGTGAGCCCCCAAAGATCACGTTATGGGCGTTGGCGCGACGGCGAGCGCGAACAGTGAGATCCTTGGCGGAGGAGTCACGTCCTTCCGCTGCTCGCGGTCATACGCCGTCTCGGGCCGTTGTGTCAGTAGGTCTGCGTAAGCTCTGTTCAGACGTCGAAACCCGTACCCTCGGCGCGAGTGTCCTCACCCTGTTCTGGACACGACAGGCAAGGTCGGGCGCCGGACGTAGCATCGATACTTGGAGGGGAGGAGCTTTGACCGCACACGGCCTGATCGACACCACGGAGATGTACCTTCGCACCATCTTCGAGCTGGAGGAGGAGGGCATCACCCCTCTGCGTGCTCGCATCGCCGAACGGCTGCAACAGAGCGGCCCGACGGTCAGTCAGACGGTGGCTCGCATGGAGCGAGACGGCCTCGTCCGCGTCGAGGGCGACCGCCACCTGACCATGACCGATCTCGGCCGCACTCTCGCCACCCGCGTCATGCGCAAACACCGCCTGGCCGAGTGCCTCCTCACCCAGGTCATCGGCCTCCCGTGGGAAGACGTGCACGTCGAGGCCTGCCGCTGGGAGCACGTCATGTCCGAGTCGGTGGAGTCCCGGCTGGTCAGTCTGCTCGGCAATCCGGTGGTCTGCCCTCACGGCAACCCCATCCCCGGCCTCGACGAGCTGGGGGTCAAAGAGCCCGATGAGTCCGTGCATGAGGTGATCTCCGCCATGGCCGACCTGGCCGGGCCAGGAGATATCCCCGTGGTCGTCCGCCGAATTAGCGAACAAGTGCAAAGTGATCCCGCTGTGATGCTTAAACTCAAGCAAGTTGGGATACAACCCGGACGCGAGGTGACGCTCGCGGCGAGCGACGACGGTGTACGGGTGACGGGTGACGATGAAGCGCACAACATTCCCGCGGACTTCCCGCGTGATGTCGCCGCGCATGTCTTCGTCTCCAGACGCTGACTACCCAAGGTGTGCTTGGTTGGTTCCCAGTAGGGAGTTACCCCTCTCCTTGTTCGACAACTTCGCCTTCCCGGAGCCTCCGGGTGGACGACGCCTTGCCGTCGAGGCTGCTGCAGGAGCGCATGTGGTCCGCTTTGCGATTGACGCCCTTCAAGGGGTGGCCGCCAGATGAAGCGATGGGGGGACCTTTCGCAGGACGCGGCCGATCACCTTACGCCAGAGTCGGTTCTCGACAACGCCGAGATGGCCGTGGTCGTCACCGACCGCTTCAGCAACGTGCTCTATTGGAACCCGTTCGCCGAGCGGCTCTTCGGCCGTCCTGACCGCCCCGTGGGGGTCGAGCAGACCGTTCTCTCCTTAGGCATCATGGAGAAGGACCACCCTCTCGCCGTCGAGCTCGCCAAGCACGTCCTCAAGGGCGGGGTCTGGGAGGGCACCTTCGACGTCGCCCGCGCCGACGGCACGATCATCTACGTCCGGGCGCAGGCCGTCCCCCTTCGTCACCCTTCCGGCTCGGTCACCGGCATCGTGATCACCGCCCGCGAGGCGATGCGCAGCAACGAGCGTGAGAAAGACCGCTTCGGCCTGCTCGAACGCATCGGCGAGCGGCTCGCCAGCTCGCTGTACGTCGAGGAGACGCTCAACCGCGTCGCCGAGATGCTGGTGCCCCAGTTCGCCGACCACTGCTTCATCGAGCTCACCGAGGGCGACCGGCTCGTCCGCAAGGTCTCCACCCACGTCCAGGGGTGGACACCGCCGCCCGGCACCTGGCGGCCCGTCGGCTCCGAGATCCGCTATCCGGCCGGCCACTACGCCGAGATCGCCCTCCGCCGCCAGGAGACGATCATCGTCGAGGACTTCGCGCAGACGAGCTACCCCTCGCCCAGCGAAGAGAGCGCCAAGCTGTGCGGCGAGATCGGCATGACCTCGGCCATCGTCGCGCCGCTGTGCGCGCGTGGCGAGACGCTCGGCCTGATGTACCTCGGCCTGTCCAACCTGACCGATCGGCGCTCACCCCACTACGACGCCTTCGACCGCGACTTCGTCGGCGCCATCGCCACCAGGGTCGCCATAGCGGTCGACAACGCCCTGCTGTTCGAGGAGGAGCGGCACACCGCCGAGTCCTTCCAGAAATACCTGCTCCCGCGCGAGCTGCCGCAGCTCGACGGCCTGGAGATCGCGGTCCGCTACTACCCCGCCGCCCCGCTCGCCTCCCACGGCCAGGGCATCCAGACCCAGGTAGGCGGCGACTGGTACGACGTGATCCCCCTTTCCGCGGGCCGGGTCGGCATCGTCATCGGCGACGTCGAGGGCCGGGGGGCCAAGGCAGCGGCGGTCATGGGCCAGCTCAGGGCCGCGCTGCGCGCCTTCGCCCAGGACGACAAGTCCCCGGCCGACATCCTGGCGAGGCTCAACGAGTGGACGCGCATCATCGCCGCGCCCGAGCGCGACGACTACGGCACCGACGTCAGCACCCCGCCCATCGTCACCTGCCAATATCTCGTGTACGACGCGTGGTCGCGGCAATTGTCGTTCGCCAACGCGGGGCACTCGCCGCCCCTGCTGATCGTCGACGGCGTGGTGACCGAGCTCGACATCCTTGAGGTGGGCCAGCCGCTCGGCGTCAACGCCAAGGGTGTTCACGCCGACCTGGTCTACAAGGAGGAGAGCCGGGTGCTCCCGCCCGGCGCCGCGCTCCTGCTCTACACAGACGGCCTGGTCGACCGGCGGCCCGCGCGCGAGCCGGGCGACGCGCCGCTGACCGACGAGGAGGTCCTGAGCGTCCTGTGCGAGGAGGTCGCCAAGGCCTCGGCCGACACCGTCGAGCGCATCGCCGACGCCGCCACCGTGGCCGTCCCCGGTGAGATCGACGACGACATGGCGATCCTGGTGATCCGGTCCGCGGGCAAGGAGCTGAAGTACGAGGAGCGCACCTTCCCCGCCCAGCCGATCATGGTCGGCGAGGCCCGGCGCATGGCGTCGGAGGCGTTCACGACCTGGGGGGTCCCCGACGAGCGTTCCGAGCTGGCCTGCCTCCTGGTCTCCGAGGTCGTCACCAACGTCGTGCTCCACGCGGCCAGTGCCAGCGTCCCGCGCAGGGAGCTGGTGCTCGACGGTCCTCCGCTGCCGTTCGACGAGTCCTGGGACGTGCCGGGCTTCGACAACGAGATCGTCAACGAGAAGGAGTTCACGCTGCGGCTCCGCCGTGGCGAGGAGTCCATCTGGGTCGAGGTCTTCGACCAGGACCTCCGCCTGCCCCGCATCCGCAGCGCCGGCGAGAACGACGAGGGCGGCCGGGGCCTCTACCTCGTCGACCAGCTCGCCCGCCGCTGGGGCTCCCGTCCCACCAAGGAGGGCAAGGCCGTCTGGTTCGAAATCCCCACCCGGGGGCGCTGAGCTCTACGTAGCCAGGCCGGGCGACTAGCGTCCTCCCAGTTCGGTGGTGATGGTGTCCGCGTAGCGGCGTACGAGGGTGCCGATCTCGGCGGCGGCGTCGGCGCGCATCTCGTGCTTGAGCGCGGTCACGCTGATCGCTCCCACGCAGGTGCCCGTGCGGTCGAGCACGCTCGCGCCGATGCACACGACCCCGGCCGTGTCCTCCTCGTCGTCGACCGCGTAACCCCGCTCGGCGGAGCGATGGAGATCGTGCAGCAGGGTGTCGATGTCGACGATGGTGTTGGGGCCGCGCGCCGGGAGGCCGATCGACTCGATGATCGTACGGACCTCGTCGTCGCCGAGGGTCGAGAGCATCGCCTTGCCGATCGCGGTCGCGTGGGGCAGTTCGCGGCGGCCGAGGAACGGCGCGATGCGGATCGTTCCGGGCCCGTCGATCCGCCCGATGGCCACGGCGTACCCCTCGTCGAAGATCGCGAGCCGTGAGGTCAGGCCGGCCACGCGGGTCAGCTCCTCCAGGTAGGGCATCGCGACCTCGCGGAGCCCGGTCTGGGACGTCACCTGGTCTCCGAGGTAGGCGAAACTCAGGCCGAGGCGGTAGCGCCGGGTCGGGCCGGTGCCATGGCTGGCGACGAATCCGCGTCGCAGCAGCGTCTGCAGGATCGAGTAGGCGCTGCTCTTGGACATGCCGACGGTGGTCGCGACCTCGGTGACGGCGAGGCCCTCACGTCCACCGTGCGCGAGGGCCTCCACGACGTCCAGGGCGTGGTCGAGGCTCTTCACGCGGTACTTGTCGGCGTTGTCGCTGTTTGGGGTCACCGAACGATTATCGGGATGACCGAACGGGAACGTCAACCCTCTCCCGTAAAGTGACGTATACCCCCTTGACGTCCGAATTTTCCCAATGCCATAGTTTTGCATCACATAACCCCGTTTGGTGATACCGAACAAGATCTAGGGTGGAACGTATGCTCCGCTATCGCTCCTGGTCGCTAGGCGTGGCCGGTCTCGCGGCCGTCCTCGCGACCGCAGGTTGTCAGAGCAGCTCGAAGACATCGACCTCCACGGGGACCGAAGTGCCTGCCCAGGCGATGTCGCACACGTTCTCGTGGGGCGAGTTCAAGCTCGCGCCGCGCATCGCCGAGAAGATCAAGAGCGGCGAGCAGGCGAACGTCATCATCGACATCCAGGGCACGGCGCTGCCGATCCAGGGCGCGCAGATGCGCATCGGCATGCAGCGCGGCTGCGAGAAGGAGAAGGCCCGGCTGGCGATCTCGTGCCGGCTCACCGGCCCGGTCACCACCAACACCTCGGCGCAACTGGCCGAGCTGGAGACGCTCCTCAGCGGCAACCAGGTCGACTGCCTGGGCCTTCAGTCACCGCTTCCCGACCAGTACGTGGGCATCATCGACAAGTACGTCAAGGCCGGCGTCCCCGTCTTCACCCTGAACAACGACGTTCCCAACTCCAAGCGGTTCGCCTTCTACGCGCTGAACGAGGAGCAGTCCGGCGAGATCAACGGCAAGACCACCGCGGACATCGTCAAGGCCAAGGGCTACACCCTCGACACCGTCGCCCTCGGAAGCGGTCAGCCGGCCGGACCGTGGGCGCAGGCCCGCATGACGGGCTTCGTCACCGGCTTCACCTCCGCCTTCCCCGACACCAAGTTCTTCAACGACCCCAAGAGCGGCATCCCCACCGGGGACAACTTCACCACCCAGGAAGTGCTCAACAGCGTCGGACCGTTCCTGCAGGCCCACAACGACGTGAACCTCTTCTTCCACACCGACCAGGGCGTCGAGGGCGTCGGCGACATCATCAAGAGCAAGAACCTGACCGGCAAGGTGTGGACCTCCGGGTTCAACGTCAGCGGTCCGATCCTCGACTCGATCGACGCGGGCCGGACGCTGGTCACCATCGACCAGGGCTTCGACAACCAGGCCGAGGCGCCCGTCTCCGCGTGCGTGGACTACCTGACCACCGGCAAGGTCCCCGCGGAGCCCCTTCAGTACCTGCAGCCGATCGTGATCACCAAGGACGGCGGCTCCGGGCTCATGACCACAGCCGAGGCACGCAAGCGCCTCGCCGACGCCACGACGCCGTAGACGTGCGTCCCGCCGCGACAGCCGTCACGCCGTCGAACCGCTCAGCGGCCGTCCCGCCGACGATCCGCCCGGCAGTCGTCGAACCGCTCAACGTGCATCGAGTGTCAGGAGGTGTCACATGTCAACCGCACCCGACGTCGCCAGTCCACCCCTCCACCGCGTGACCCTGCCCCTGGAACGCCTGCGGACCCTGGGGCTGGTGCTCGCGATCATCCTCATCGGCCTGTTCTTCCAGTCGCAGCGGTCGACGTTCCTCAGCAGCGACAACCTGCTGACCCTGCTCCGGTCGATGTCCTCGCTCGGCATCATCGCCTTCGCCCAGCTGTCCGTGATCCTCCTGGGTGAGATCGACCTCGCCGTGGGCGCGATCTACGGCCTGGTCGCGACCTCCCTGGCGGTGCTGTGGCTGGGCGGCGGAAGCCTTCCCTTCACGCTCCCGTTCCTGCCCGCCCTGGGGATGGCCCTGCTCATCGGCCTGTTCGCCGGCGCGCTGAGCGGGTTCCTGACCGCCTACCTCAAGATCCATTCCTTCATCGCGACCCTCGGGCTGCTCAGCCTCGCGTCGGGCACCGAGCTGCTGGTCAGCAACGCCTCCACGTTCAACCCCGCCTACAACACCCCGCCCCCGCCTTCGTGGGAGCTCGGGATCTTCCAGGCGCTCGGCGGCACGCAGCTCCCGTTCGGCATCCCGATCCAGGTGCTGTGGCTCGTGCTCTTCTTCGGCGTCTTCTGGTTCCTGCGCCACCGGAGCATCGTCGGGTTCCGCCTGCTGGCGATCGGGGGCAACCCCAAGGCCGCGGCGATCGCGCGCCTGCCGATCAGGCGCTACCGCCTGGTGGTCTTCATGGTCAGCGCGCTCATGGCGTCCATCGCGGGCATCCTGGACTTCTCCTACGTCGGCTCGGTCGGGCCCAACTCGGCCGGCCAGCTCAACCTCCAGGTGATCGCCGCGGTGGTCATCGGCGGGGCCAGTCTCATGGGCGGGCGCGGGACCATCTGGGGCACCCTCCTCGGAGCGGTGCTGCTCGCCGTGCTGGCCAACGGCCTCGCCCTGCTCGGCATCGGCGCCTTCGCCCAACTGCTCTTCGTCGGGTTCGTGACCATCGGCGCGGTGATCCTCGACCGGGTGACGAGCGATCTCGGCAGCCGCCGCCGGGGAACGGCAAGCGCCACATGACCACCACCATGGAGATCCGCGGGGTGCGCAAGCGGTTCGGAAGCACGCAGGCGCTGGCCGGAGTCGACCTCACCCTGCGCGGCGGCGAGATCCTCGGCATCGCCGGGCCCAACGGCGCCGGTAAGAGCACGCTGACGAAGATCCTCTGCGGCGAGGAGTCGATGGACTCGGGCGAGATCCTCGTCGACGGACGCCCGTGGCAGCCGGGAGACGTCTCCGACCCGATCGCCATCGTTCACCAGGAACCCCAGGTGTGGACCAACCTCACCCTGGAGGAGAACCTGCTCGTGGGGAACGAGGGCTCGCGGTGGCGGGCCCCGGTGGCGGGGGAGGAGCAGCGGCGCATCCTCCAGTCGCTGGGCGTGGCGCACCTGGCCGGCCAGCCGTTGGAACGGTGCACGCTCGCGGTGCGGCAGCGTACGGAGATCGCTCGCGCCCTGGTCCGTTCGGCCAGGTTCTTCCTCTTCGACGAGCCGAACTCCGCCCTCACCGACGAGGAGTCACACGCGCTCTTCGCCTTCATGCATGGGCTGGCGGACCAGGGCCACATCGTGGTCTTCGTCTCCCACCGGCTTTCTGAGATGGTCGCGCACTGCGACCGCGTCGTGGTGATCAGGGACGGCGTTCCCGCGGCGACCCTGACCGGGACCGCGCTCACCGAGCCCGCCATCGCCGTCGAGCTCGTCGCCGGCCAGACGCTCCGTACCGAGCGCCGCGCGAGCTCCCGGCTCGCGGGCGGGCAGGACGCCGCGCGGGTGCTGGAGGTGACCGGCTGGACCGACGGGCAGGGCTCCTTCCGCCCCCTGGACCTTGAGCTTCGTCAGGGAGACGTGCTGGCGGTCGTCGGCGTGGAGGGGTCGGGCGGGCGCGAGCTGGTGGCGTCCCTGGGCGGGCACCGCCCCGCGACCGGCGAGGCGCGGCTGGACGGCGCCCAGGGCGTCAAGGCCCTGCGGTCGAGGACCTCCTACCTCTCGGCGGACCGCCAGGAGATGCTCTTCCAGCACATGTCCGTGGGGGAGAACCTCGTCCTGCGGCTCGGACGGCGCGAGATCTGCGGGCCGTTCGCCCGGCTCCGCCGGCGGGAGATCCAGGCTCGCTCGACCCAGATGATCGAGCGGTACGCCGTGCGCACCTCAGGACCGGCCCAGAACCTGTCGGCGCTCAGCGGGGGGAACCAGCAGAAGGTGGCCATCGCCTCCGCCATGGCCACCATGCCCGATGTGCTCGTCATCGAGGAGCCCACCAGGGGCGTGGACATCGGCAGCAAGGCCGAGATCTACACAATGCTCAACGAATTCGCCGCCGACGGCCGCGCCGTCGTCGTCTTCTGCACCGAGGCCCCCGAGGTCTTCGAGGTCGCCAACCGGGTGATGGTCCTGGAAGGCGGCCGGATCGTCCAGGAGCTGGCGGTCGGCGACTACGACACCGTCGACGCCTTCGCGCACGCCCTGGCGCTGCTAGAAGGCGTCGAAACGACCCAGGACCAGCCCTCGAACGGTCGCACGACCCTCGTCGTCCCGTCTGAGAGCACGTCCGAGAGCACGTCCGAGAGCACGTCCGAGAGCACGTCCGAGAGCACGTCTGAGAGTACGGAGGAAACATCGTGACGACCTCGCCCCGCTGGCGCGTCGGGATGGACACGGGTGGGACGTTCACCGACCTCGTCGCGCTGTCCGACCAGGGACAGCTGCTGTTGCGGAAGGTCAGCTCTACCCCGCGGAGCCCCTCGGACGCGGTGTTCTCCGCGCTGGAGCGCACCGGCCTCGACCTGACCGCCGATCTGGACGACTTCGTCCTCGGCACCACGATCGCCACCAACGCCGTCATCATGCGCCGCGGCGCCCCCGTCATCCTGCTGACCACGGCCGGGTTCGAGGACGTCCTGTACATCCAGCGCATCGACCGTCCCGGCAGGTACGACCTGCAGTGGGTCAAGGCCGAGCCCTACGCCCCCCGCCGGAGCACGGTCGGGGTCAAGGAGCGGGTGCTCGCCGACGGCACGGTCCGCCTGGCGCTGGCGGACGAGGAGGTCGACCGGGTCATCGAGACCGTCGGCGGCCTGCTGGCCGAGCACGACGGCGCCGCCGTCGCGGTCTCCCTGCTCAACAGCTACCTCAACCCCGACCACGAGCGCGCGCTGGCGGCCAAGCTGCGCGCGGCGTTCCCGCAGGTGGCGGTATCGCTGTCCGCCGAGGTCGCCCCCGTGTGGCGCGAGTACGAGCGCACGGCGACCACCGCGATGGACGCCTACGTGAGCCCCATCGTCCAGCGGTTCGCGCACACCCTCGCGACGGGCCTGGACGAGCGGGCCATGTCCGGATGGCACGCCCTGATGAAGTCCAACGGCGGCCAGGTGCCGCTGGAGCACTCCGCCGACCGTCCCATCGAGCTGGTCCTGTCCGGACTGGCCGGCGGCATGATGGGCGGCGGCTACTGGGCGCGCGCTGTCGGGTCGGACAAGGCCGTCACCCTCGACATGGGAGGGACCAGCGCCGACGTCGGCGTGGTCGTGGACGGCCAGCTCCAGTACACCGGCCTGTTCGAGGTCGAGTGGGGCGTGCCCATCGCCGTGCCCATCATCGACGTCTCGACGATCGGCGCGGGCGGCAGCTCGCTTGCGTACGTGGGCAACGACGGGCTGCTGCACGTCGGACCGGCCAGCGCCGGGGCCGACCCGGGCCCGGTGTGCTACGGCCGGGGCGGCACCCAGCCGACGGTGACCGACGCCAACCTCGTCATGGGACGGCTGCATCCCGAGCACTTCCTCGGCGGAGAGCTCTCCCTGGACGCCGAGAGCGCCGAGGCGGCCGTCGGCGAGCTGGCGGAGTCGCTGGAACTGGACGTCGACGCCGCGGCCGAGGCCGTCCTCACCCTGGCCGTGGAGAACATGGCCGGCGCGGTCCGCCTGGTCACCGTCGACCGGGGTCACGACTACCGCGAGTTCGACCTGGTGGCCTTCGGCGGCGCGGGCCCGCTGCACGCGGCGGCCATCGCCCGGCACATGCGGATGCGGCGGGTCATCGTGCCCCCGACGCCCGGCCTGGTTTCGGCCTTCGGGACGATCATCTCCGACCAGCGCGTGGACCGCAGGATGACGGCCGTACGCCGGCTCGACTCCCCGGAGGCGACCGACCTCGCCGCCATCCTCGCCCGCCTCGCCCGCGAGGCGCACGCGGAACTGGCCGCGCAGCGCCGGGCCGACGCGACCGGTGACATCGTCGTCACCACCTACGTCAGCTGCCGGTACGTGGGCCAGAACTACGAGCAGGAGATCCGGACGTACCGGGGCCACCTCGACCGCTCGTACGAGTCGGTGATCCCGGCCTCTCCGGACGATCCGGACCTGGACACACGCCTGGTGGAGATGTTCCACGCCTCGCACGCCCGCGTGTACGGGTACGACCTGCCGGAGCAGGCCGTCCAGAGCGTGTACGTGGGCGCGACCGCGCTCCTCGCGGGAGGAGAGGTGAAGTTCGTCCCCTACACGCGCACCACCCCGAACCCGCGGATCTCCACCCGGAGGGTCCAGGTCGGCGACGGCGTCTGGGCGGACACCGTGGTCGTGGACCGCGCGGAGCTCCAGCCGGGCTACGCGCTGAACGGACCCGCGATCGTGGAGGAACCCAACTCCACCACCTTCGTCCCTCCCGGTTACCGCATGGAAGTGGACGGGACGTACTGCCTGATCATCGAGGCCGTCGACGGCCTCGGGGAGAGCCTCGACACGGGAGCGGACGCGTGAGCACACGGACGGGCACGGACGTTGACAAGATCACTCTGACCCTGGTCCACCGCCAGCTGGTCAACACCTGCGACGAGATGGCCGTGTCCATGATGCGGACCGCCTACTCGCCGATCTTCTCGGAGGGGCTGGACTTCTCCACGCTCATCCTTGACCGGGAGGGCAACCTCGTCGCCAACGCGGGCCTGAACCCCTCGATGCTCGGGGCGTCGCTGTACGCGGCGACCTGGATCGTGCGGGAGGTGGGCGCGGAGAACTTCGCCGAGGGCGACGTCTACATCCACAACGACCCCTACCGGGGCGGCTCGCACATGCCCGAGCACATGATGGTCATGCCGATGTTCGTCGACGGAGAGCTCGTCGCCTTCATCGGCAACATCGCCCACATGGCCGAGATCGGCGGCATGGCGCCCGGATCGTTCGCCGCCACCGCCACCGACGTCTACCAGGAAGGGCTCCGGCTCCCCCCGGTCCTGTTCTACAAGGGCGGCGAGCCCGTCAGGGACATCTGGCGGATCATGCTCGCCAACCACCGGACGCCCAACGACTCCTGGGGAGACCTGCACGCGATGTACGGGTCGCTCCAGGTGGGCAGGCGCCGCCTGGAGCAACTGATGGAGGAGCGCGGCACCGACCTGGTGACCCGCGTGTTCAGCGGCATCCAGGACTACACCGAGGCCGCGCTGAGGGAGAACATCCGCGCGCTGCCCGACGGCGTCTACCACGGCATCGAGTGGTTCGACGACGACGGGATCACCGCGACCCCGTACGCGATCCGCCTCAGCTTGGTCGTGGAGGGCGACGAGATCATCTTCGACTACTCCCGGTCGGACCCCCAGGCGGTCGGCCCCATCAACGCGCCGTACGTCGTGACCATGTCCGCGTCGCTGAACGCGCTGCTGTACATGATCGGTACCGACCTGCCGGTCAACGCGGGCCTCAACCGCCCGGTGCGGATCGTCACCAAGCCCGGGACCATCTGCTGCGTCCAACTGCCGGGCGCCTGCGTCGGCGGCCAGACCGAGTACCAGCCCCGGGTCATGGAGATGATCATGGGTCAGGTCCTCGGGCCCCTGCTGCCCGAGCGGGCCGCCGCCTCCAGCGGCAACACCTCGCTGAACTTCCTGTTCGGCGGCATCGACCCCCGGTCGGGCGACTACTACGCCCACTACCACTTCGAGGCGACCGGCTGGGGCGGCCGGATGGGCACCGACGGCAACAACGCGACGATGCCTCCCCACGCCAACTGCCGCAACACACCCGTGGAGATCTTCGAGCTGCGATGGCCGTGGATCCACGAGAGCTACCGGCTCGCGCGCGACGAGGTGGGAGCCGGGCGGCTGCGCGGCGGCGCGGGCGTGGTCCGGGTCCTGGAGGTGGCCGCGGAGACCATCTCGGTGAGCGCGCTGTCCGACCGGGCCCACCAGGAGCCGTGGGGCCTGTTCGGCGGTTCGGACGGCAGCCGCACCAGG
The DNA here is from genome assembly GCF_040649355.1 of Sphaerisporangium sp. NPDC049002. Classification (NCBI taxonomy): domain Bacteria; kingdom Bacillati; phylum Actinomycetota; class Actinomycetes; order Streptosporangiales; family Streptosporangiaceae; genus Sphaerisporangium; species Sphaerisporangium sp. NPDC049002. The sequence goes on from NZ_JBEZFH010000001.1 coordinate 88,747, forward strand.
ATCGACATCAGCCCGGCGGGAAGCGACGAGTTCGTCAGCTTCCAGCAGCACTTCGGGCTGGTGAGCCCGACCAAGTTCACCAACGTCCGCCTCCACCGCGGCGACCGGGTGCGCCTGACGTCCCCCTCGGGCGCCGGGTACGGTCCCCCGTCCGAGCGCGTCCCCGAGCTCGTCGCCGAGGACATCCGTGAGGGCTACGTCAGCCCCGAGGACGCGGAGTCGGTGTACAAGGTCCGCCTGGACGCCGCCGGCGACGTCGACCCCGCGGCCACCGCCCGCCTCCGTGAAGGGACATCCGCATGAGCTGGCAGGATCTGACCAAGAGCTGGCAGGACACCACCGTCGACTACTGCGACGTGTGTGGCAACCTCCTGATCCATACCTTCTGGCAGTTCGCCGACGGCGACGCCACCCTGCGGGCCTGCCGACAGGGGGACGAGGCGCTGTGGCACCGCCTCAAGGGCTACCGGGCCGGCTACCCGCCGGTCGACCACACGCCGCCGCCCGGCCTGGTGGCCGCGGCGCGCGACTGAGGCCCGTCATCCACCAACCGTCCCGTCCTTGGCGTTCTCATCGAGGAGAAAAATGCCAACGCTAGAGAACCAGACCTACCGGCTGCCGTATCGGCACGGCGTCGCTTCGAGCCGTGGTCGCTTTCCGGACGGCGCCAGCTTCCGTATCGAGATCCCCAGCGTCGAGGGCCCGAAGGTCTTCGAGGCGGCGCTGTCCGCCGCCGCGACGCACGGCGTCGTGGTGAACCGCGTCTCACAGGGGTCGGGGGCGATGCTGCTGACCACCTCCGAGCTGCGCGACATGGCCGCGATGGGCGCCGAGAACGGCGTCGAGGTGTCGCTGTTCGTGGGGCCACGCGAGTCGTTCGACGTGGGGGCCAACGCCCGTACCCCGGAGGGCGCGGGACGCGGCGGGCAACTGCGCGGAGTGCGCCAGCTCATGTACGGGGTCGAGGACGTCGTACGTGCCGTCGACGCGGGCATCCGGAGCTTCCTCATCGCCGACATCGGGCTGCTGGTCGCCCTCCGCGATCTCCAGCGGGCCGGCGACCTCACCGACGAGTGCGTGTGGAAGGTCAGCGTCTCCCTCGCCCCCTCCAACCCGGCGGCGCTGCGGGTGCTCGCGGACCTCGGGGCCTCCACGGTCAACGTCCCCTCGGACCTGACCTACGCCGACCTGGCCGACATGCGGGCGGCCACCGACCTCCCGCTCGACCTCTACCTGGAGTCGTCCGACGCTCTTGGGGGCGTCGTACGGGGCCACGAGATCGCCGATCTCGTGGCGATCGGGGCACCGCTGTACGCGAAGTTCGGCCTGCGCAACGCCAGGGACGTCTACCCGTGCGGTGAGCAACTGCTCGACGACGCCGTCCGCAACGTCCGCGCCAAGGTCCACCGGGCGGCGGTCGCCCTCGAATGGCTGGCCCGCTCCGGTAGCGAGGCCGTCCAGTCGAAGCCGCACGCGGCGGGCCTCGGCCTCCCCCGCAGGGCGGCCTAGCGTGACCGCCTTCCGCGCCCTGCGGCCTGGTATGACCGCTTTCCCGGGCTTGCGGCCTGGTGTGACCGCTTTCCCGGGCTTGCGGCCTGGTGTGATCGTCGTCCGGTTCCGGTGGTGCGGGCCGTGACGCCCGGGTTGCGTAGCGCCGCGTGGTTCGACGGCGACGACGAGGTCGCCGTCGAGCACCGCGCCGCCCTCGGGTCGCTGGGGATCACCGTGTCGCCCGGCGACCCCCGGCCCGTCATCGGCATCGCCCAGTCCGTCAGCGATCTCAACCCCTGTAACGAGGGACTCCGCGACCTCGCCGAGGCGGTGAAGGAGGGCGTACGGGCGGCGGGGGGCATCCCCCTTGAGTTCCCCACCATCAGCCTGGGCGAGGACCTCATGAAGCCCACGGCCATGCTGTACCGCAACCTCATGGCCATGGACGTCGAGGAGACCCTGCGGGCCCACCCCATCGACGGGGTGGTCCTGCTGGGCAACTGCGACAAGACGATCCCCGCCCAGCTCATGGCCGCCGCCAGCGCCGATCTCCCGGCGATCCAGGTGGCCGGGGGATCCCGTCCGGTCGCGGTCTTCCGGGGCAAGCCGGTCGGCACGGGAACGGACCTGTGGCGGCACTGGGAGGAGTACCGCAACGGGCGGATGAGCCCCGAGGACTGGGCCGCGTTCGAGCGCTGCCTCAGCTGCGGCCCCGGCGCCTGCAACACCATGGGGACGGCCTCGACGATGGCCCTGCTCGCCGAGTCCCTCGGCATGTCCCTGCCGGGGACGTCCTCGATCCCGACCGGCGACCCGCGCGCCCGCCTCGGCGCCGAGCGGGCCGGACGGCGCGTCGTGGCCATGGTGGAGGAGGGCCTCCGCCCTTCGGCGGTCATGACGTCCGCCGCCTTCGACAACGCGGTCACGGTGCTCGCCGCGATCGGCGGGTCCACCAACGCCGTCATCCATCTCTGCGCGATCGCCGGTCGGCTGGGGCTGCGGATCCCCCTCGAACGGTTCCAGGAGCTGGGCCGCCGGGTGCCCGTCCTCGCCGACGTGTCGCCGTCGGGGAGGTACCTGATGGACGCCTTCGACCGGGCAGGCGGGCTGCCCGTCCTGCTCGCCGAGATCGCCGGTCACCTCGACCTCCAGACGGCGACGGTCACCGGAGGCCCGCTCAGCGGGTACGTCTCCGGCACCGGAGGGTCTCCGCGCGGCGCGATCCGGAACCTGCACTCCCCGGTCCAGGAGCGCGGCGGCATCGCCGTGCTCCGGGGCAACCTGGCCCCGGACGGCGCCGTGCTGAAGACCGCCGCCGCCAGCCCTGGGTTGTTCCGCCACCGGGGTCCGGCCGTCGTCTTCCGGGGCTGGCACGACCTGCGGCGGCGCCTGGACGATCCTGACCTGCCGCTCAGCGCGGACACGGTGCTCGTCCTGACCGGGTGCGGACCCAAGGCCGTGCCCGGGATGCCCGAATGGGGGATGATCCCGATCCCCGCGCGCCTGGCGGCGGCCGGCGTCACGGACATGGTTCGGATCAGCGACGGGCGCATGAGCGGGACGAGCTTCGGGACGTGCGTGCTCCACGTGGCGCCCGAGGCGGCGGCCGGAGGCCCGCTCGGCCTGGTCCGGGACGGGGACATGATCGAACTCGACGTGGAGGCCGGTCTGCTCCACCTCGACGTTCCCGAGGCGGAGCTGGAGGCGCGTCGTGAGCGCGCGGAACCGTTCCGCACGCCGCACCTGCGCGGCTGGCCCCGCCTCTACCAGGACCACGTGACCCAGGCGCCCGAAGGCTGCGACCTGGACTTCCTCCAGGCGCCGACCCCCGAGCACCGCCGCTTCGTGGAGCCCGTCATAGGCCGCTCCTGAACCTCGTGTGTCCTCACCCGAGTCGCACTCCCACCTGAAGCTCGTGTGACTTCATCCGAGTCGAATCCCACCTGAAGCTCGTGTGTCCTCATTCCGAATCGCACTCCCGAAGGAAACAGCGATGCGTTCTCATGCTCCCGAGCCGGCGAGCTTCCGGGCCACGTCCCCGCTGACGGGGAAGGACGGTCCCCCGATCCACGAGGCCACTTCGGCCGAGGTCACGGCGGCCGTCGCGGCGGCCACGGACGCGTACCGGGAGCTGCGGACCTGGCGGCCGTCCCGGCTCGCGGACCTGCTGGACGCCGTGGCCGCCGCGCTGGAGGACCGCGGCGGGGAGATCGTCGCGGCGGCCCACCAGGAGACGGGCCTGCCCGTGGCCGCGCTGGAGGGAGAGTCGCTCCGCACCGTCGGCCAGCTCCGGATGTTCTCCCGCCTGGTGCTCACCGGCCGCCCGCTTGAGGCGACGATCGACCACGCCGATCCCGGTGCCGGCCCGCCCCGCCCCGACCTGCGCCGGATGAACGTGCCGCTCGGTCCCGTCGCGGTGTTCGGGGCCAGCAACTTCCCGCTCGCCTTCGGCGTGGCCGGGGGCGACACGGCGTCCGCCCTGGCCGCAGGGTGCCCCGTCGTCGTCAAGGGCCACCCGCTGCACCCGGTCACCTCGTCACTGTGCGCGGAGGCCGTGGACGCCGCACTCAAAGCCGTCGCGGCGCCCGCCGGGACGTTCGCCCTCCTCCAGGGAGGCTCCCACGCGCTCGCCAGGCACCTGGTCGCCGAGCCGGGGATCAAGGCCGTCGGCTTCACCGGATCGACGACCGGGGGGCGGGCGCTGTACGACCTCGCCGCCGCCCGGCCCGAGCCGATCCCGGTCTATGCCGAGATGGGCAGCGTGAACCCGGTGGTCGTCACCGGCTCCGCGCTGCGGGCGCGCGGCGCGCGGATCGCGAAGGAACTGGCCGCGTCGCTGCTGCTCCGTACCGGCCAGCTCTGCACCAGCCCGGGGCTGCTCTTCGTGCCCGAGGGCGAAGACGGTGACACGCTGGTGGACGAGCTGCGCCGCGAGCTGGCCGCCGGGGCGGCGGGGCCGATGCTGAGCGCGGGCATGGCCGAGGCGCTGACCACGGCCCTTGAGGAGGCGTGCGCGACGCCGGGGGTGCGCCTCGCGGCCGGGGGGCGGCGGCTGTCGGACGTCGAGGTCGAGAACACCCTGGTCGTCGCGGACGCCGGTGCTTTCCTCGCCCGGCCGTACCTGCGTGAGGAGCACTTCGGGCCCGCGTCCATCCTGGTCCGGTACGGTTCGCGGGCTCGGCTGCTGTCGATGCTGGACCTCCTGCCGGGCAGCCTGACGTTCACGCTCCACGCCGAGCCGGAGGAGGACCTCGGCGAGGTGGTGGCGCTCGCCACCGAGCGGTCCGGGCGCGTCGTCTTCAACGACTACCCGACCGGGGTCGCGGTGACCGAGGCCATGCACCACGGCGGACCGTACCCCGCGACCAGCTCAGCCGCCCACACCTCGGTGGGCACCGCCGCGATCCGCCGGTTCCTGCGGCCGGTGGCGTACCAGAACACGCCCGACGCGGTCCTGCCTGAGGCGCTGCGCGAGGGCAACCCGCTCGGGCTTCCCCGCCTCGTCGACTCCGAGTGGACACGTCAGTGACAGGGCCGGGGATGGATGCTTGACTCGGGCGCATGGAACTGGCCTTCGAGCGGCGCGGCTCCGGGCCGCCTCTGGTGTTGCTGCACGGTATAGGTCACCACTGGCAGGCCTGGGAACCCGTCCTCGACCTGCTCGCCACCTCGCGTGACGTCATCGCCGTGGACTTCCCCGGGTTCGGAGCCTCGCCTCCGCTGCCGTCCGGCGTGCCGTACAACGCCGAGACCCTCACAGACGCGGTGGAGTCCTTCTGCGCCCGCCTCGGGGTGCGCGAGCCGCACGTGGCGGGGAACTCGCTGGGCGGCTACGTCGCGCTGACGCTGGCCGCGCGGGGCGCGGTCCGGTCGGCCACCGCGCTGTCGCCCGCGGGGTTCTGGTCCGGCGCCGAGCTCTTCCTGACGCGGGCGATCCTGCGGGGCATGCGCGAGCTCACCCGGTCGCTTTCCCCGGGCCGTACGGACGCGGTGGCGAGGTCCGCGGTGGGGCGCGCGCTGTCGGTGGGGCTGATCGTCGCCCACCCCTCGCGCATGACCCCCGAAGCGGTGATCGCGGGCGGTCAGGCCCTGCGCGCCGCGGTGGGCTTCGATCAGACGCTCGCCGCGTTCTCCTCGATCGTGCCACCGGGACGGCCGAAGGCGCCGGCCACGATCGCGTGGGGAGAACACGACCGGGTGCTGCTCCGTCGGCAGGCCGTACGGGCGGCCCGGTGGTCGGAGCAGCGGGTCAAGCTGCTGAGGGGATGCGGGCACGTCCCCATGAGCGACGACCCCGGGCTGGTCGCCCGGGTGCTGCTGGAGGGCAGTTCGCGCACGTGAAAGGTGTCAGCGCTGGGTCTGGGTGTAGAGGGCGAGCATCACGATCATGAAGGTGATGACGACGCCGGTGTAGGCCACCGGGCCGAACCGCAGCGTCCGGCGGACGCGGTTCAGCGCCCAGACGAACAAGAACGCCAGGAAGACCAGCAGGATCAGTCCGCCGTTGTCCATCGCCACCGCCTCCGGGAGCCCGCTCTCTGGAACCCGCTGTCGCCGGCCCGCCTGAGGACCCGGCTATGGCCGGCCCGTCTGGGGATCCCGCGTCTCGGGAGCCTCCGCTGACCAGTATGCGGCTCATCCTCGCCCAACGCGGGAACGTGCGCCGAGCGCGCCGCGTTTTCCGGCGGCCCGGCGTGGGTTCGCGAGGTTTCGGCGGACCTGCTTTCGTGGGCGGGTGGGTCAGAAGCCGAAGGAGCGGCCGATGATCTCCTTCATGATCTCGGTGGTGCCGCCGTAGATGGTCTGGACGCGAGAGTCCATCCAGGCCTTCGCGACCGGGTACTCGGTCATGTAGCCGTAGCCGCCGTGCAGTTGCAGGCAGCGGTCGATCACCTTGTTCTGCAACTCGGTGGTCCACCACTTCGCCTTGGCGGCGTCCACGACGGTGAGCTCCTTGGCGTTGAGCGCTCGGATGCACTTGTCCACGTAGTGGCGAGCGATCTCCACCTCGGTCGCCAGCTCGGCGACGACGAAGCGGGTGTTCTGGAAGGCGCCGATGTTCCGGCCGAAGGCCTTACGGGTCTTGCAGTACTCGATGGTGATCTCCAGCACCGCCTCCGCGGCCGCCACCGCCGCCACGGCGATCGACAGGCGCTCCTGCGGCAGGTTGTTCATGAGCTGGAAGAAGCCCTGGCCCTCCTCGTCGCCGAGCCGGTTGGCCACGGGGACGCGGACGTTCTCGAAGAACAGCTCGGCGGTGTCCTGCGCGTGCATGCCGATCTTTTCGAGGTTGCGGCCCCGGGAGAAGCCGTCCATGCCCCGCTCGACGACCAGAAGGGTGGTGCCGCGCGCCCCGGCCGCCGGATCGGTCTTGGTGACGACCACCACGAGGTCGGAGTTGATGCCGTTCGTGATGAACGTCTTCTGACCGTTGACAAGGTAGTGGTCGCCGTCGCGTACGGCCGTGGTCCTGATGCCCTGGAGGTCGCTGCCCGCGCCTGGCTCGGTCATGCCGATGGCGGTGATCAGCTCGCCCGAGGCGAAACCGGGCAGCCAGCGCTGCTTCTGCTCGTCGTTGGTGAGATCGACCATGTACGGCGCCATGATGTCGTTGTGCAGGCCGAACCCGAGGCCGGTCGCGCCGTTCCTGATGATCTCCTCGACGATGACCGTGTTGAAGCGGAAGTCGGTGATCCCGGCCCCGCCGTACTCCTCGGGGACCGTGAAGCCGAACATGCCGATCTCGCCGGCCTTCTTCCACACCTCGCGGGGGACGATCCCGTCCTTCTCCCACTGCTCGTGGTGGGGTACGACCTCACGGGTCATGAACTCGCGCACGGTCTCACGGAAGAGCAGGTGCTCCTCCTCGAAGAGGTCTCGCTGCATTCGTTCCTCCTTGGGGGTACGCCCACCAGAATACGATTCTGGTCGTCAGCGGGGCATCTCAGGCTGGTCATGTCGCGAGCGGGGTGAACGTAACAAATCGGCTACGTTCTGTGCGGACGACTTATCCGTAAGGTCGCCATAAGAGTTGAAAGTCATACGATCTACCTTCGGCCGCTATCCAGGCCGCCGGGGGCGATCGGAGGGCGATCTTGAACGCGTGGGGATCCAAGGTCCGTAGATCGCTGGCAGCGGCGGTCCTGGGCGCCTGTACGAGCGTAGTCCTGCTCCCGGCCGCTCCTAGCGCAGCCGATACGGATCACTACATCTACACCTATACGTGTGACCCGCCAGTCGGGTCGCCCACCCAGACCCCGGCCGAAACGGTCAAAGTGGATGTATCAATCCCGAAGACCGTCGAGGTTGGAAAGCAACTCCCGCTGGCGTGGACTTTCAGTGACTCTAAGTTGATTTCAACTGCCGACTCCAAAGCCGGAGGCTCGGTACTCATCACTGCGACCGCCAGGGTGGGAGGACTGTGGCAAGGCTGGCTTGACTCACTTGGGACCAAGGACCAACCGCAACTCACGGCCGAAAAGACGAAATTGGAGTTGCCCACAGCGCTGACCGGAGCCGTTGCCACCAGCAAGGAAGGGAAGATCACGATCACTCCGGCTGAAATGGTCCTGAACTTCTCCCCGCCCGCCGGCAACACCACATACAACAACACCCACATTGCTCCTGATGGACCTATCATCGCGTACAAGGATAAATCTGGAAATTCTCCGGGTGGGTGGGAACTTTCCGATTCTAGTAAACGGCCTGGTATCGATGACATCGACGGGGATGTACACCAGACGACCCACGAAGGTGACCGGGTAACGGTCACGTTCACCGGCACCGGCCTTCAGTACATCACCGAACGGCATGCGCTGATGGGCCCTGGTGACGTGGACTTCCCTCAGTCCAAGAAACCTCTCATCTTCGATGCGTCCAAAGAGAAGGACGGGACCGCCGTACCGCAGAATATGCGCAGGACTCGGCAGGTTCTGTGGGAAGACCTCAACCTGGACTATGGGACGTATACCGCTACGTTCATCAATAAGACTGGCGCGTACATGCTGGTCGATGGCTTCACTGTGATCACGGATATCGAAAAGATTAAGCCGGAACTGTTCCAGCGGAGATGTCGTCCCTTAGTTGAGAACCCGACCATGATGACGGTCGACGTTGTGGCGAGTTCCAGCAATGGGAACGGGTCGAACGATGGAAATAACGGCAATGGACAGGTCACTGATGGAGATGATTCGGCTCGGGGGGTGATTGTGCTTTCTGGTGGGGGGCAGGGGCATGGGGCTCCTACGGCTACGGCCACCGCCACCAAGACGGCCAAGCCCACCACCACGTCCAAGGTCAGCAAGACCCCCCAGGTGCGCGTGACCCCCAAGGGCGGCGCGCACACGGGTGAGGCTCCGGCGAACCACACCTCATCGTCACTCCTGATCGGCTACGGCACCACGCTGACGCTGGGCGTCATAGGCGGTCTCGCGCTGAGACGCCGCCGGGCCGTACACGGGAGCGCTGATCGAGGAAGCCTCGGTTGAGCGGGCCGCTACCACCCGGGCACCCGTCCACGGGCGGCGAAACTGCTCCCGCCCGGAGGCGCTGGACGGCCGCTCTGCTTCCCGTGCTCCTGACCATCGGCTCCCTCGCCGGAATCGGCGTCGTGATGGCCGGTCTGCTGGCGTACCTCTCGCCCTCACAGGAGACCGGATCAGCGGCCGGGGCGGAGCCGACACCGATGATCGCCCAGATGTCTCCGGTGGACGCCGCGACGGACGCGCCCTCGGCCGACTCGCCGGCCCTTGATCCAAACACCGATCCAGCGGCGGCCGGGTCGGCGACGGTGGGCCCCGGGGGAGTCGGCGTACCCCTCGTGGAGGCCGCGACCACGGCCCCGCCACCGGCCCCCGCCACCGTGCCGGTGCGACCGCTCGGCAAGTCGGCGCCCACGAGGATCCGGATCCCGGGGATCGGCGTGGACGCGCCGCTGCGCTCCGTAGGGGTCGAGAAGAACGGCGAGATCGAGGTGCCACCGCTCAGCCGGCCCAAGCTCGCAGGGTGGTACCGGCTCGGCCCGGCCCCTGGCGAGATGGGCCCGGCGGTGATCCTCGGGCACGTGAACACCACGCGCGGCCCCGCGGTGTTCAGCCGGCTGCGCGAGCTCAAGCGCGGAGACAAGATCACGGTCGTACGTGCCGACGGCTCCACCGCGCGGTTCACGGTCGACGGCGCCGAGCAGGCGAGCAAGAACCGGTTCCCGACCAAGCGGGTGTACGGCCACGTCGACAGCCCGAGCCTGCGCCTGATCACCTGCGGCGGCGTCTTCAACCCGCGAGCGCACAGCTACACCGACAACATCATCGTGTACGCGACACTGTCGGGTTGAGGGGTCACCCCAGGCGATCTTGTAACGACGCGACGTCGATGCCTGGTCCCTCTGCGCTGAGACGCCCGGGCCTCAGCCGTACAGATCGTCGAGTCCGACCAACTCGACCTCACCCCGTCTCCCCGCCCGCACCAGATCCTCGCTGAAGCCCGCTCCCGAATAGCACGCCAGGCGGGTTTCCGAGGTGTCGTACTTGTCGTTCCTGCGGATGAGGTCGCGAATGCGCTTGAGGCGTTCGAGGTGCCCGAGCCCCATGATCTCGCCCCATTTGACCTCACCGATCGCGAGCAATGGCGGTTTGCCATCGTCCGTGTGCCCGATGACCGTGACGTCCAACTGGTTGGTGGTCCGGTTCGCTGGGTCGTTGACGGTCCCGGCGGTCACCTGGGACGGCCAGCCGCCGAAACGATCTTCCGCGAAGTGCAGCGTCCAATCGCGGCACAACCACTCGAAGTGTGGTCCCAGGACGTTTCCGGTGAACCTCTTCTTGGCGCGCTGCCAGATGCGGTCGGTGTCGATGCCGCGCATGAGTTGCGGCCAGAAGGGGCGCATGATCGCGTGGTAGAAGGTGAGCAGCGGTTCCCGGATCCGGAAGTCGGTGCGGTTCCCGCGGAAGGCGTCGGTCTCACGCGCGATCAGCCCGGCGTCCTCCAGCACCGTCAGCGGGTGGGAGAGCTCGTTGCTCTTGCGGCCCACGTATCCCGCGATCCCACCTCGCCCGCTGTTGCCTTCGGCTATGGCGCTGAGGACCGAGTGGTAGAGGGCACCGTCTCGCAGGTCCGGTTCCTCCGCGAGGAGATACCTGGCCTCCAGGAACATTGGGCTCCCGGGAGACAGAAGGGCGCGGACGACCCAGGCGTCGAAGTCGTCGAGCCCTTGGGGCGCGTCGTAACGGATCATCTCGGTACGGTAGGCGGGGGTGCCGCCGACAACGGCGTGCACGAGCAAAGCGAGCCGGGGATCGCTGAGTCCCCAGAACCGCGCGGCGAGTCGGTAGTTGAGCGTGTCCACCGGCAGGTCAAGCGACGCGCGCCCGCGCAAGGGCGCGTTGCCCGAAAGCAACCCGCCCATGAATGACATGGCCGAACCGCAAAGCAGCAGTCGAGTCCGCGAGGACGTACGTTCAACTCTGCGCGGAGAGTAGGCGCCCTGGATGATCGAGGGCAGAGCGGGATTGGCGCGTGCGAGGTAGGGAAACTCGTCGATCACGATGGGAACCGGTCGGTCCCTGCCTATCCGCAGCAGGGCATCGATCACCATGGACCAGTTGGACGGCGTGAACGGGATCAACGGATCGAGGTACTGGGTCAGTGCCGCTCCGATGAGTGCCAGCGACTCGGTGTCGGTCGCCTCCTGCGCGGAGAAGTAGAAGCCGCCGAGTTCCTGGCACAGCGACTCCAGCAGAAAGCTCTTGCCCTGGCGGCGGCGACCCGAGACCACGCCGAGTGTCGCGCCCGGCTGCTCATCGGCAGCGAACCTCACCAGCGCCGACCACTCGCGGTCACGATCGAACATGTCTGCCGGCTTCTGCATCCGCGTCCCGCCTAAGAGTTCTACAGTTATCAGAAGTGTACTTCTCTCAGCTCTTGATCTTGGTGGAGTGACCTCGAACGCGGTGACTCGCTCGCTGGGCTGAGGCGCGGTCTCGGGCCGTGCGCGGCTAGGCCTGGGGCCAGGCGGCGAGCTGGAACCATACGGACTTGCCGTGGGGGTGGAGGTTCCAGCCCCACTTGTGGGACAGGGCTTCGACGATCGCCAGCCCTCTGCCGGTCGTCTCCATGGAATCGGCGCTCCGCATATGCGGAAAGGCCATGCAGGAGTCGTACACGTCCACGGTCATCAGCCGCCCGTCACGGCAGACGGCGACGCGCACGGTGCTCGCGGCGGGAATCGTCATCGCTCCGTGAGTCAGCGCGTTCGTGACGACCTCCGAGGCGAGTAGTTCCGCGATATCCGGCACGTCGTGGGCCGCCTTCCAGTCGGCGGCGACGTCCCGTACGAAGCGACGAGCGGACGCGACGCATTTCAGGTCGCGCGGTATCCACTTCTGCCCCAGTAGGGCGACGCGATCGTCCATCCCATGGTGGTATTCGGATGGTGCTACGTGACTCCCCATGGCCCCAGTCATGATCTCTCTCCTTGCTGCGTATTTCGCATGCCAAGGGTGGCAAGATGGGGCTACGCTCGGTAGGCGAACAGTTACTAATAGGCAGCTTTGAACGTCAGGCTGTGTTCGTTGAACCTCGGCGATTGGGGCACCATGGTCGATCAGTTCACACCCCAAGCCATTTGGGGCAGAGAGCTCCGCCACTACCGGCAGGCGGCGGGCCTCACACAAGCTCAGCTAGCCCAGAAGATCCACTTCAGCGAGGGGCTGATCAGCGGCGTGGAGACCGGCCAACTCCCGGCCAGCCCCGAGTTCGCCCAGTCCTGCGACACCACCCTCACAACGGGCGGCGCCCTCCACCGCCTCCTCGACTGGAGACGCGGGCAGCGGTTTCCGTTGTGGTTCGGCAAATGGAGGGACAAAGAGCAGGCCGCCACGGTGCTGCGTGCTTATGAGCCACTTCTGGTTCCCGGCCTCCTTCAGACAGAGGCGTACGCGCGTGTGGTTCTGCGTGGTGACGAGATGGCGTTGGCCGCCCGCATGGATCGTCAAGCCATCCTCACTCGTGATGATCCAGAGCCACCCATCTTCCGATGCATCATGGATGAAGCCGTTCTTTCTCGGCCGATAGGAAGTCCCAAAGACATGAGAGAGCAGCTCGACCATTTGGTTTCCATGGTCGGTCCGAGGTTGAGCGTCCAAGTCGTACCGCATGGCATGCACCCGGGCTTGCTTAGTGGCTTCGTTATCGCGACGCTTGACGGTGGAACCGATGTAGCTTACGTGGACACGGCTCTACGTGGGCTCACTGTCAGCGAGCAGGACGAGGTTGACCACGCGGTGCAGAGATTCGAGTCCATCAGGACCGAAGCGTTGCCGCTTCGCATGTCGTTGGACCTCATCAAAAGGACGGCAGACGAAAAATGGACCTGAGCAAGGCGCAGTGGCGTAAGTCGACCTGGACTGGAGACAACGGGGGCAACTGCGTGGAGGTGGCGGAGCTCACGGACGTCGTCGACGGCCCTGGTCACAAGGCGGAGTATCCAGAGCTGATCGCCGTGCGTGACTCGAAGGATCCCGATGGCCCGAAGCTCTTCTTCACTCCTGCCGAGTGGGATGCCTTCCTGAACGGCGTCAAGGCCAACGAGTTCGATCGCAGTTAGGACGCCTGATGGACTTGAGCAAGGCACGATGGCGTAAGTCGAGCTTCAGCGGCAACAACGGCGGCAACTGCGTCGAAGTGGCTGATCTGTCAGGCCGCGCGGATGAGTGGGGCCGTGAGTTCGGGCTGGTCGAGCTGATTGCCGTACGAGACTCGAAGAATCCCGACGGTCCAAAGCTGTTCTTCGTGCCGGACGAGTGGGCTGTCTTCCTCGACGGGGTGAAGGTCGGCGAGTTCGAGCGCGAGTAGCCGTAGCTGACGTTCGAGCCGCCCGCTTGGGGCGGCTCGAACCGTTCCGAGGCGTCAGGCGCGGGTTCACCTACGTCAAGGACACCCAGTACACACCGACGGCTCGGATGGCCGAACGGACGTACGGGGCGACCGGCCTACGCCGACCGGGAAATGGAGAGGACGATTGGATTGGGAGAGCGGCAGCGATCTCATCGGGTGTGACGATCCTGGGGAGGTCGAGGCCGCGTTCGAGCGGGTAGAGCGGTTTGTCGGGATCGCAGTCATGGGGCTGGCCTTGTGCGTCCCGGATGCCGGGGTCGTCGAGCCGCTGGTCGTGCGGGCCTTGCGGTCCGACCGTGTGCGGGTTCGCCTGGAGGGGTTGACCGCTCTGAGCCACATGGTCCGGATCACGGGTGAGGTCGACCAGTCGACACTCAAGCTCCTTCGCTCGCTGATGCGGAGTCCCGACCCGGAAGTCAAGGAGCACGCCGGCAGGGTCGCGAGGGACGTCTGGATCTTCGTCCCGCACTTCCGGCTACCGGCCTGGTTATGGGTCCGGGCAACGGTCCGTGCGCTGCGCTGGTGGTTGGTGAATCGATGGTGGGGCATCACGGGGAAGTACAAATGACGTGCTGAGCACTGATTGGGCAACCGCATGGGGATGACTACGTAGTTTGCCGGCTTCTGGACTGTGCCTACGAGGCCCGCCTGCTTGGGTCGGCTGGGTGACTCCGTCTCGCTGAGGTTTCTACCTGATCATCTTGTTCGTCATCCGGTACGGCATGGCGTGGACGCCCGAGGCGCTCGGGTGGGCGTCGGGCGTGATCTTGGCAATCGCATCCTCGCAGATCAGGTGCTCCTTCTTAATTTAAACGATCTTCAAGACCCACAAAGCGGTGAATAGCTGAGGTCGGTGTATGGGTGTATTCGCGGGCCAGCGAACGGGGGTCGGGTGGTTGCGATGAGTCACTGTCTGAGGCCTGAAAACGGACGCAAGGCTACTGTGGCCACATCGGCGTGTACGCAGAGCTATCGGTGGTCGGCTGTCGTGAATGATCTGACAAATTAAGTTAGCTGATCCGCATGTCGCTGACCTGCGGTTATGCCTCCAAGAGGTGATGGGAACCACCAAACCACAGCGAGCTGGGACGAAGCCTCCGTAGGATCTCTACTGAACTGTGACCAGAGACTGGGATCCTGATACGCCTGGCAAACCGGTCAACGCCGCTGAAATGGAGATATACGTGCTGAAGTCACAGGCACGCCGTCGCATCGCCACCAAGGCTGCCGTAGCCGGAGTCATCAGCGCAGGCGTCATTTTCGGTGCCATGCCGGCCTTGGGAGCCCTCGTAGGCCCCAGTCCGGTGAGCTACACGTGCAACGACGGCACTGCACCATACAACTTCAACTTGACGTTGACCGGCCCGGTGGCGACGCCGTCACCCAACCAGGCTGTGACAGTGACCTGGGTCATATCGCAAGTGATCGCGACGCCGGCTGTGACGGCCTCGGCGTCAGTCCCACTAGCCAGCTACATCTACGTCGAGGGCAATCTGGTTGCGAGCGGCACTCCGGTTGCAGTGGCCCCGATCACCTTGAAGCCGATTGCGTCTCAGGTTCCGTTGACCACACTTGAAGGCGGTGACCCTCTTCCGATCCCGACTATGACCGCAACCGTCACCCCCACGGCCACGGGTTCGTTCACTGTCAAACCAGATCAATTCATCATTCGTGTCGGTAGTAGCACTGCGCCGGCTGCCTATACGTGCACCATCGCTCCATCGGCCAGTCCAAGCACCGCGACTCCTCCTGCCCTTGCGGTGGCGGTCGCCTCGCCAAGTGTGTCAGCGACCGATATGGACACATCTACTCCCACTCCCACGCCGACGCTGACCCCCACTACGTCAAAGACCCCCAAGCCGACCCACACCGTCTATGAGACGGTGACCAACAAGCCGTCGCAGCAGGTGACCAAGAAGCCGGGCGGCGGAGCGGCTACCGGTGGTGGTGGGGACGCGGGGCCTGATGGGCGTACGTTCGTGCTGGTCGGGACGGTTCTGGTGTTCGGGGCCGGAGTGGGCGGGCTGATGATGCGCCGCCGGCGTCCGAACCGGGGCTGATCGGGGGTCCGGGGTGACGATGCCGCCCGAGTATCCGCCGTCCGAGGGCCATGACGGATATCCACAGCCTGTGCACGGACAGCAGTACATGCAGCCGGTCTACTACCAGTACCCCCAGCCGGGCGGTCAGTGGCAGCAACCGGAGCCGCAGGTCGACCGTGGGCAGATCATGCGGGCGGTCCTCATCCTGGCCGCCGTCGCCGGGGTGGTCACGGTGGTCGTCGGGCTGCTGTTCATGGCCGGCGCGCCCGAGGAGTACGGCCTGACCGACGCCCGTACGTCACTAAAGATCGCGCAGCCGCCCGCCGGGCCGGCCTTCGCGCCGTCGGTCGGACCGGGCGGCCCCGGACAGCCGCTGACCCAGGCGGACCCGACGGCGCCGCCCCCCGTGCCCTCGCTCCCGCCCGCGCCCGCGATGCAGCCGTCCACCCCGAAGCGGCTCATCATCAAGAAGCTCGGCATCGACGCGCCCATCAAACCGGTCGGCACCGACAAGAAGGGCGCGATCGAGACCCCGCCGATCAACAACCCCAACCTGGTCGGCTGGTACCAGTTCGGCCCGACGCCGGGCCAGGCGGGGCCGGCCGTGGTGCTCGGCCACAAGGACACGACCACGCGCGCCGCCGTGTTCGAACGGCTTCACGAGCTCCAGAACGGCGACACGATCGAGGTCACCCGCATGGACGGCACGATCGCGATCTTCACCGTGGGCGGTGTCGAGCAGGCGGACAAGCAGACGTTCCCGACCAACCGCGTGTACGGCAACGCCGAAGCGGCGGAACTGCGCCTGATCACGTGTGGCGGCACCTACAACCGCTCGACCGGCCACTACGTGGACAACGTCATCGTCTACGCGAGGATGACCAGCACGAGCAAGGGCTCCTCTCGCCGCTGAACGGTCCTTCCTGCGACCCCACCGGGCCGTGACACGACTCTCCCATTCACGGAGGATTATTCTGTTGTAACCTCGTATAGACCGAACATTGCTCGGTTTCATGCGGGACGGAACCCAGGAGGCACTGTGGCAGAGGCTTACATCGTCGGGGCGGTCCGTACCCCGGTCGGAAAGAAAAAGGGCGGTCTGTCCACCGTCCATCCCACTGACCTCGCAGCCCACGCCCTCAAGGCCCTGGTGGACCGTACGGGCGTGGACCCCTCGGCGGTCGAAGACGTGATCATGGGCTGCGTCATGCAGTTCGGCCCGCAGAGCATGGACATCGCGCGCAACGCGTGGCTTTCGGCGGGTCTGCCGGAGACCGTGGCCGGCGTGACGATCGACCGGCAGTGCGGCTCGTCGCAGCAGTCGATCCACTTCGCGGCCCAGGGCGTCATGTCCGGCACCCAGGATCTGGTGGTGGCGGCGGGCGTCGAGTCGATGAGCATCGTCCCCATGGGGTCGAGCATCACCGCCGCGCTGGAGAAGGGCATGCCCTTCCCCTTCGGCGAGAAGTGGGTCGAGCGGTACGGCAAGCAGGAGATCTCCCAGTTCCGCGGCGCGGAGCTGATGTGCGAGAAGTGGGGCCTCAAGCGCGACGAGCTTGAGCGGTTCGCGTACGAGAGCCACCAGCGCGCCGCCAAGGCCGTCGCCAACGGCTACTTCAGGGACCAGATCGCCCCGATCAACGGAGTCGAGGACGACGAGGGCCCCCGGCCGGACACCACGCTGGAGAAGATGGCCGGCCTGAAGACGCTGCGCGACGGCGGGCAGATCACGGCGGCCACGTCCTCGCAGATCTCCGACGGCTCGGGTGCGGTGCTGATCGCGTCCGAGCAGGCGGTCAGGGACCACGGCCTGACGCCGAGGGCGCGCATCGTCACCCTCGCGCTGACCGGCGACGACCCCGTCTACATGCTCACCGCGCCGATTCCCGCGACGCGCAAGGCGCTGGACAAGGCCGGGCTGTCGATCGACGACATCGACGCGATCGAGATCAACGAGGCGTTCGCCCCGGTGCCGCTGGCCTGGCTCAAGGAGATCGGCGCCGACCCGGCCAGGACCAACCCGAACGGCGGGGCCATCGCCCTCGGTCACCCGCTCGGCGGCACCGGCGCCATCCTCATGACCAAGCTGCTCCACGAGCTGGAGCGCACGGGCGGCCGGTACGGCCTGCAGACGATGTGCGAGGGCGGCGGCCAGGCCAACGTCACCATCATCGAGCGCCTCTGACCACTGGCTTCGGCGTTGGGGGACGGCGGTGCCCCGCCCCGGGAAGGTGGGGCGGGGCACCGCCGTCTCTCGCGGTGTCCCCAAGGCTCGGGGACACCTTGGTGAGCCGGTCAGCGACCCTTCGGCTGGCGCCGAGGCGGCGTCACACGCCGTACGGGCGCGGGCGGCACCGGGATCCGGCGCGGGGCCGGAGGCAGCTGCCGCTCGGGCTGGGGAGAGCCCTGGATGGCGCCCGGCTGGATGACCGGCTGCGGAAAGCCCGCTTGGAGCCCCGGCAGGGAGAAGCCGGGCTCCGGAAGTGATGCCGTGGTGTCCTCGGTGGACCGCTTCGCCTGATCGGCCTTGGCGGCCTTGTTTCGGCCTGAACGTGCACGCATGGAAGTCTCCTCGCAGATGACGACGCGGCAGGGAACTCATGCCGGTCGGGAGCCTCAGCCGCCGCGTCTAGATGGACGGGACCAGAGAGCTGAGAGGCGGCGGATCAGTCACAACGGACTGATCGACGCGGGCATCAGGAGAAAATGCGCATGCCTCGAAGGTACGAGCCTCACTCCACCCGGCACAACTCATTTATCGAGTGGGGTCACCAGCGGGCGGCCGTGTCGGGGAGCTCTACGCGGACCACGGTGCCTCTGCCTGGGAGGGAGCGCAGGGTCGCCTGGCCGCCGTGGGCGGTGGCGATGGCCTGGACGATCGCCAGGCCGAGCCCGCTGCCGTCTCCGGGGGAGGCATGGTGGAACCGGTCGAAGGCCAGCGCCGCGTTCTCCGGGGACATGCCCGGCCCGTCGTCCGCCACCTCCAGGACCACCGGAGGCGCCAGCCGTACCGTGACCGAGGTGCCTCGGGGGGTGTGCGCGCGGACGTTGCCGAGCAGGTTGACCAGCACCTGGCGGATCCTGGCCTCGTCGACGACGGCGACCGTCTTGTCCGGCGCCTCCACGGTCACCGGATGATCGGGGTTGAGCGCGATGAAGTCGTCGGCCACCTCCATGGCCACCGCCGTCAGGTCGACGGGCGCCATGGCGAGCGGCGTGCCCTTGTCGAGGCGGGCCAGCTCCAGCAGCTCGGAGACCAGGCGCGTCATCCGCGTCGCCTCGTCCTCGATGCGCCGCATGACCTGCGGCACCTCTTCGTCCGGTATCGCCCCCTGCCTGTACAGCTCCGCGTACCCGTGGATCGTGGTCAGGGGGTTGCGCAGCTCGTGGGAGGCGTCGGCGGCGAACCGGCGCACCCGTTCCTCGGACGCCCAGCGGGCCGCGAACGCGTCCTGGATCCGGGTCAGCATGAGGTTGATCGTCGAGCCGAGGCGCCCGGCCTCGGACTTGCCCTCGGGCATGCGCGCGGAAAGGTCCCCGCCCTCGGCGACGAGTCGCGCGGTGCTCGCCATCCGTGACAGCGGAGCGAGCCCCTTGCCGATCAGGGACCTTCCGAGCAGGACGAGCAGGGCCAGGAGCACGGCCGCGGTGAGGATCTCGGTGATGACCAGGCGCCGTATCGACTCTCTGACCTCGTCGAGCGGCACCGCGACGACCACGATGCGGTCGCCCACGGTCATCCGGGCCGCCGCCGCCCTGAGACGGTCGGTGAGGGTGAACGCCTTCCCGGCGTCCGCCAGGGGCCCGAGCGTGGCGGCGCCCATCCTCTCCAGCGTCGCGGGGACGCTCGCGGCCTCCGGGTCGTCCCCGGATACCAGCTTTCCTCGCGCCGTGGTGAGGTTGAGCACGGCCACCGCGTACGTCGGGCTGGCGTTCACGAGCGCCATGTTGGACGCCCGTACGAGCCGTGCGGCGGAGACCTGCGCGGTGGCGGTGAGCGTCGCGTCCGTACGGTCGAGCATGTGCCCGTGGAGCACGACCACGCTGACGAGGGACAGCGCGGCGAGGCCGACGGCCGTGACGGACAGCAGGCCGGCGAGGAGTCGTCCGCTGAGCGTCATGGAAGGACCGTAGCGCCGGGCGTCATCGAAGCGCTCAGCGGTGCCCGGCGTCGGAGGGGCGCAGGGCGTACCCCACGCCGCGCTGGGTGTGGATCAGCGGCGGCCCGAGGGGGTCGAGTTTGCGCCGCAGGTAGGAGATGTAGGTCTCCACGACCTGGGATTGCGTGCCGAAGCCCCACACGTTCTCAAGGAGCTGGGCCTTGGTGAGGACCTGGCCGGGGTGCCGCATCAGGAAGGCCAGGAGTCGGAACTCGGTGGGCGACAGCTCGACCGGCGTGCCTCCCCGCCGGACTTCCCAGCGGGCCTCGTCGAGCTCCAGGTCGGCCACGGTCAGCACCGCCTGGTCGGCGGCGACCAGGGCCGCGTCCGCGCTGGA
This sequence comes from Sphaerisporangium sp. NPDC049002, assembly GCF_040649355.1. Classification (NCBI taxonomy): domain Bacteria; kingdom Bacillati; phylum Actinomycetota; class Actinomycetes; order Streptosporangiales; family Streptosporangiaceae; genus Sphaerisporangium; species Sphaerisporangium sp. NPDC049002. Next base: position 108,669 of record NZ_JBEZFH010000001.1, read on the forward strand.
CTCGCCGCGCCTGCTGCGCCTCAGCACGGCCCGAGCCCGCGCGACCAGCGCCTCCACCAGGAACGGCTTGGTGACGTAGTCGTCGCCGCCGAGCGTGAGGCCGTGCACGGTGTCCGCCGGGGCGTCGCGCGCCGTCAGGAAGATGACCGGTACTTCGTCCCCTTGGGCGCGCAGCCGCCGGCACAGCTCGAACCCGTCCAGATCGGGAAGCATCACGTCCAGCACGAGGAGGTCGGGGGCTCCCGACCGCACGAGCTCCAGCGCCTCGTAGCCGCGCGAGGCGCTCACCACCTCGAACCCGTGGAACCGGAGCGCGACGCCCACCAGATCGCGGATGTTGCGCTCGTCGTCGACGACGAGGACCCGTGGCTTGTCTGTCTGGTCGCTCATGCGTCCTTCGATCACTACTTGGAGCGTTTGGGGACTACCACTCCCTGCGCGGTGCGGGCGTCGCCGTCCGGCCGTCCCAGGACGAAGACCGTATCGCCCGTCGCGACCGCCGACGAAGTGGATTTGGCGCCATTCTTCCGGATTTTGGTGTCCGAGTTCACCGTCCAGGTCCAGCTCACGCCGTCGGCGCTCTTGACGGTGAGCGAGGTGGCGGAGGCGGTGGTCACGGCGCCGCGCTGCCAGGTGTAGGTGGCGAAGTCCCCACGCGCGCGGACGGTGGCCTCCCCGTGGACGCCGACGAGGCTACGGCGGACCCCGATGCGCAGCTTGGGGTCGCCCTTCGGCGCCGCGGTGAGAGCGACGGCCTCGTCCGCAGCGGAGTCGGCGGAGTCGGCGGACAGCAACTCGTACGGGACGCCCGCGGGCGCGGCCTGGCGCGCCACGGCGACGCCACCGAGGGCTCCCACGGTCAGCGCACCGGCCAGCGCACTGCCGATCACTGCTTTGGATACGTTTGTCATGTCCCCAGATCACCTCCCCGGGCTAGGAGAAGTGACAGGAAACCCTGAGATATCCCGGTGAACCACGATCCACCGGGCACCGCGACGCCTAGCCGGGGACGCGGGCCACGCAGAAGACGGTCTGGCCGAACGGCGGCCGGACGAATCGCTCGATGAACCTCGTGGTCGGGACCACCGTGCGGTCGTAGATCTTGACCAGGCGCGGGTCGGGGTAGCCGACGCCGCCGCGGCGCACGGCCGCCCACCAGGCGATGCCGCCCAGGAAGTTGATCGGCTTGAGCACGTCGGCCTTCAGCCCCGCCTCGGCGACGGTCTTGCCGAGGGTGGTGGGGGTGTAGCGGGTGACGTGCCCGACCTTGCGGTCGAAGTCCCCATAAAGCTGCATGTAGCCGGGCACCCAGATGATGATCCGGCCGCCGGGCTGGGTGACCCTGGCCAGGGAGCGGAGCGCCTCGACGTCCTCCTCGATGTGCTCAAGGACGTTCATCAGGACCACGGTGTCGACCGGGTCGGCGAGCGGGATGTCGGTGGGGAGGCCGAACTGGAGCACGTCGATGTCGTCGCGGCCCTCGAAGCGCTTGCCGAGCTGCTCGACGCAGTAGGGGTCGAAGTCGCTGACCACGAGCCGGTCGAGACGCGGCAGGAACTGCTCGGCGAAGTGGCCGAGACCCGACCCGATCTCCAGCATCGACCTGCCGACGTGCGGGGCGACCATGTCGAACTCGTACTGCCGGTAGTTCTTGGCCTCGTCGCCACCGAGGTGGTTCTCCAAGGCCTCGTCACCGGCCGCCGGTTGCACCACGCGGTCATACCCAGACATGCGTTCCCGCCCAGCTTCTCTCACTCAAAAACCGCGGCCCCACGGGGGACCACGGCCACGGATGGGCTCCGAGTCTAGCTGTCCCGCTCCGCGAGGGTTCCAACTTCCCCGCGAGCCGGACCGGAAACAATGTTGCCTGCCCTTGTCCATCCTTTGCGCAAATGGCGGATGGAAACTAGCTTTTGTCGCTGAAGGATCAGTCAAGGAGCCCCCGACGGACGACGACGAGGCGATAGCCCGGTCCCTGGCCGGAGACCTCGCCGCCTACGAGGTGCTGGTCGCGCGCTACAGCGCGGTGGCGCATCGTACGGCCGCGCTCCTCGGCGCCGGGGACGAGGCCGAGGACGTCGTCCAGGAGGCCTTCGTCAAGGCGTTCCGGCATCTGGCGGGGTTCCGGCGCCAGGCTCCCTTCAAGCCGTGGCTGCTTCGCATCGTGGCCAACGAGACCCACACGATGACCCGCTCGCGCGGGCGCCGTGCCGACCTCACGCTGAAGATCGGCGCGGAGCCGGAGCTGCGGACGCCCGCCGATCCCGAGGGAACGGCCATCGCCACCGATCGGCGCTCCCGGCTCCTGGACGCGGTGCGCACCTTGCCCGAAGGGGAACGTCAGGCGGTGGTCTGCCGGTACTTCCTTCAGTTGACCGAGGCGGAGACCGCGGAGGTCCTCGGGTGCCCGCTCGGCTCGGTGAAGTCCCGGACGTCCCGGGGGCTGGCCAGGTTGCGGAAGGAGGTGGGCGATGATCTCTCCTGACGACTTCGAGGCCGAGCTGCGAGCGCTCGGCGAGGCCCTCGACGTCCCCTCCCCGCCCCCCGCCGACGTGGCGCGAGCCGTACGAGCCCGCCTCGCGCGGCTCGGCCCGTCGCAGGACACCGAGCGGCCGGAGCAGGCGGAGCCGTCGGACCGGCCGTCGGCGCGGACGGGGCCGTCCGGGGGGAGGGGGCCGGTACGGCGGCTCGGACCGGGCCGGCCGAGGTGGCGGTGGGTCACCGCCGGGGTCGCGGCGTTCCTCGTGGTCCTGCTCGGGTTCACGCCGCAGGGCAAGGCCGCCGTGGCGCACGTCCTGCGGTTCGCGGGCGTGGAGATCCACGTCGGCGAGCCGGGTCCGCTGCCTTCGGGCGTGCCGCGCCCGCTGCCCGGCGAGAAGCGCGTCTCGCTCGGCGAGGCGCGGAAGATGGCGAAGTTCCCCGTCGTCGTGCCCGCGGAGCTAGGGGACCCGGATGACGTCCGGGTGATCGAGTCGGGCCGCGTGGTCTCGCTGCTGTGGCCCGGGGTACGGCTGGACGCCTACGACGGGGTGCTGAGCGTTGTCTGGCGCAAGGATCTCGGCGAGCCCTGGCCGCGGGAGGTCACGATCGGCTCCTCGCCGGGCTGGTGGATCGCCGGCCCGCACGGCCTGACGTACATCCCCAGTGGCGGCGGCGCGACCGAGACCCTGGAGCGCCGGGCGGGGCCCACGCTGATCTGGCAGCGCCCCGAGGTCGCCTACCGCCTCGAAGGCCCCTCCGACCCGGCCCGAGCCCAGGAGATCGCCGAATCCATCCGCTAGGTGCCGGGTGGGGGCGGAGGGGCGGTCGGCCCGGTTTGGGGGTCGGTGGTGGGTTTTGTGGTGGGTTTCTGGGTTGGTTTGGAGGAGGACGGCGGGGGCGGGGGAGCGGTCGGGCCGGACTGGCCCACCGGGGTCTTCCTCGGCTTGGCGGTCCTGCTGGGGGAAGGCGGCTTCGAGGGCGCCCGCGAGGAGGCGGGCGGAGGCGGAGGCAGGGCCGTCCGGCGGCTGGACGGGAGGGCCGTCGTGGACGGGAGGGCCGTCGGCCGGGTCGACGGGGGCGCGGGCTTCTTCGTGCGGCGCGGCGCGGGTTCGGTGGCCGGCGGCGGCGGGGGCGAATCCACGCCGATCGACAGTTCGGAGGCGGACGGCGTCGGGCTGCGACGGCCGCCGGCGCTCTGGATCGCGGCGGGGGAGTCGGAGCCTGAGGAGTCGGGCCAGGCGAACCAGATGCCGGCTCCCACCGCCACGACCAGCGTCAATCCGACGAGGATGGGCCCGCGCCGGTCGTAGCCGAGCCGGCGCCGGGTCGGCTCCTCGTCGTCGTCCATATCGATCGAGGTCTCCCACGTGCGCCATCGGTCGGCCCGCGGACCGTTTCCTGTGCTGGAATCGCCGGCATACGGCGGACGACGTCGCGCTGAAGGCTCATCCCAGTTGTCTCGCACGATGTTCGTCTCCGGGGGGCGGGATCGACGTCTGCTGTCTGGTGCACATCGCGACGATCGTCACTACTTGTGCATTCATGTGTGGGTAACGACCACTAGGCAGTCAACAGAGTATAGAAGTTTGTTATGTAACAAAAGTGATATCAGAAGCTTGCCCTTCCTCCCGTATATTTCTGACTGCTTTGCTAGTACCGGATTTATCATTTGCAACTATGTCAGGAGAGCTGAGCCCCGTGCTGAGGAGGGATGATCCCGCCGCGCTGGAGCGTCTGTGCCGCGAGTACGGCGATCATCTCTACGACTACTGCCAGTCCATGCTCGACGACGAGGACGCTCTCAGCGCGACGGTGGGGGCCCTGTACGGGGCCGTCGCCCACACCGACCGGCTGTACGACGCGACACGGCTGCGCGCCTGGCTGTACTCCCTGGCCAGGGCGGAAAGCCAGTCACGGCTCGCCGGGGTGGCGCACAAGGGCTCGTACGCCAGGCAGGGCCGCGGAGGGTCGCCGGAGCTGGCGGTCGAGGTGCTCGCCTGCCTGGAGCCGCGCGAGCGCGAGATCCTCGACCTGACACTGCGCCACGGACTCAAGGCCGACGAGGTCGCCCGGGTCCTCGACATCTCGGTCCGCGCCGTACGGGCTGTCGCCCCGGGAGCTGGAGATCGCGACGCTGGTCGCCGAGGGGCTCACCAACCAGCTCATCGCCGAGCAACTGTTCCTCAGCGTCCGCACCGTGGAGACCCACCTGTCGCACGTCTTCGCCAAGCTCGGCGTCGGCTCGCGGGTCGGGGTCGCCACCAAGCTGAACCGAAACCCCTGAATCGGAGTCTCATATACGGAATCCCCTGCTCCGGGTACGGGGTTCCCCGGAGTTATGTACGGGGTTTCCACGATGCCGTACGTGCCCGGCGGTTGGCATTGTTGGACCGGGTCACGAGGAGGACGGTCAGATGGAGCACCGCATACCGCGGTACACGCTTGAGGGCGTGAGGGGCGCCGAGGTGTCGGTGCATCCTTTCTCGACCGAGGACGAGCTCGGTCTGACGCTGACGAGGTTCCTCGCGCAGGAATCCGACGACGTCGTGCTGCTCGTCCACGGGCTGACCTCGTCGAGCGACATGTTCATCATGCCGGAGCACCGCAACCTGGTGAGCTACCTGCTGGACAGCGGCTTCGGCGACGTCTGGACGCTCGACTTCCGGATGAGCAACCGGTTCCCGTACAACATGGAGACCCGGCGGCAGACCCTGGACGACATCGCCGCCTACGACCACCCGGCAGCCATGAAGGAGCTCCGCCGTCACGTTGGGGCACGGCGGATCCATGTCATAGCGCACTGCCTGGGGTCGGTGTCGTTCCAGATGAGCCTGTTCGGAGGAGCGGTCGAGGGCGTCACCAGCATGGTCGCCAACAGTGTGGGGCTGACCCCGCGGGTGCCCGCCTGGGCCCGCGTCAAGCTGGGCCTCGGTCCGCTCCTCCTGGAGTACGCCCTCGGCCTGTCCTACCTGGACCCCCGGTTCCACGACGCCCCGCCGCTGACCCGGCGCTGGCTGCTCGCCCGCGCGATCTCGTTCTTCCACCCCGAGTGCCGGGAGCCCGCCTGCCACATGCAGAGCTTCATGTGGGGCAGCGGGCGCCCGGCGATGTACCGCCACCGCAACCTCGCGTCGCGCACGCACGTCCACGAGCGGCTCGCCGACCTGAACGGCGCGTCCGACGTCAACTACTACCGGCACATCAGCAAGATGGTGCGGGCCGGTCACGCGGTGAAGTGCGACCCCGGCAGCCTCGCCCTCGCCGGCCTGCCCGACGACTACCTGGAGCGGGCCGGCGACGTCGAGACGCCCGTGCTGTTCATGACCGGCGACCACAACGACGTCTTCACCGACTCCAACATCGTGTGCCACAAGGTGCTGTCGAAACTCGCGCCCGGCCGCCACGAACTGCAGATCCTGGCCGGGTACGGGCACATCGACCCGCTCATCGGCAAGGACGCCCACGTGGACGTGTTCCCCCGCGTCCTCGACTTCCTGAAGCGCAACGCGGGCTGAGCGACCTCATGAGCACAGCGAGAGGGGCGCACGCGGGCGCCCGCGAGAGTGAGCATGTCGACGCGCTGGTCGTGGGCTCGGGCTTCGGCGGCTCGGTCGCGGCGTACCGCCTCGCCTCGGCGGGGCTGTCGGTGGTGGTGATGGAGAGGGGCCGCGCCTACGCGCCTGGCATGTTCCCGCGCAGCCCCGCCGAGATGGGCAGGGCCTTCTGGGATCCCAAAGAGGGCCACTACGGCATGTACGACGTGTGGAGCTTCGGCGGCTGCGACTCGGTGGTCTCCAGCGGCCTCGGCGGAGGCTCGCTCATCTACGCGAACGTGATGATGCGCAAGGACGAGCGCTGGTTCGTGCACGAGGAGCCGATGACGGCGGGCGGGTACGAGTCGTGGCCGGTGGCACGGGCCGATCTCGACCCCCACTACGACGCGGTGGAGCAGATGATCGGCGCCACGCCGTACCCTCTCGACCACCCCGTCTACTCCGACACCCCGAAGACCAGGGCCATGCAGGACGCCGCCGCCGAGCTCGGGCTCGACTGGCGGCTCCCGCCGCTGGCCATCAGCTTCTCCCCCATCAGGGGCGCCGAGCCGGGGCTCGGGCTCCCCATCGCCGAGCCCGGGTACGGCAACCTGCACGGCGTGCCTCGCCGCACCTGCCGGCTGTGCGGCGAGTGCGACATCGGCTGCAACGACGGGGCCAAGAACAGCCTCGACCACACCTACCTCTCCGCCGCCCGCCACCACGGCGCCGACCTGCGCACGCTCCACGAGGTGCGGGCGATCCGGCCGCGCGCGGGCGGCGGCTACGAGGTGAGCTACCGCCGGTACCACCCCGAGAGCGGCCCGCGCGTCATCAGCTGCGACCGGCTGGTGCTCGCGGCCGGCACGTACGGCACGACGTACCTCCTGCTGCGGAGCCGCGCGCGGCTCCCCGGGCTGAGCGGCACGCTCGGCAGCCGGTTCTCCGGCAACGGCGACCTGCTCACGTTCCTGCTGCGGGCCAAGGACCGCAGCCGCACCCGCACGATCAACGCCAGCCGGGGCCCGGTCATCACGAGCGCGATCCGCCTGCCCGACGACGCCGACGGCACGCGCGAGACCGGCAGGGGCGCCTACATCGAGGACGGCGGATACCCGGCCTTCATCGACTGGCTGGTCGAGGGCGCCGACGTGGGGCACGAGATCCGGCGCGCCGCCCGCTTCATCGCCGACCGCCTGCGCGCCTTCGTCACGCACGACACCAACCTGTCCGCCGAGATCGCCGGCCTGGTCGGCGACGGAGAGCTCTCGGGAAGCTCCCTTCCGCTGCTCGGCATGGGCAGGGACGTACCCGACGGAGAGCTGCGGCTGCGCGACGGCAGGCTCGACGTCAAATGGAGCTCGCAGGCGAGCGAGGAGTACTTCGACCGCCTGCGCGCGACCATGCGGCGCATCTCGGACGTGCTCGGAGCCGAGCAGTCCGGCCTGCCCGCGTGGCTCGGGAAACGCATCATCACGGTTCACCCGCTCGGCGGCGTGCCGATGGGACGTCACCCCGGCGAGGGCGTCTGCGACGCCTACGGCGAGGTCTTCGACCATCCCGGGCTGTACGTCGCCGACGGCGCCGCCCTGCCGGGGCCTGTGGGCGCCAACCCGTCGCTGACCATAGCGGCGCTCGCCGACCGCATGTGTACCCGGCTGCTCGAAAAACGGCCTGTGGGAACACAGCACAGGAAAGAAGGACAGGCTCGAATGACCGTGGGAACCGGAGGGGTGGAAACCGCCCTGTCCGAGGAGGCGCTGAGCCTCGTGGCGGGCGAGCCCGCCGAGCGTACTTCGCTGTCGTTCACCGAGAAGATGGCCGGATTCGTCTCCCTCGGCGTGACCGACCCCCGTTCCGGTGGCCTGACCGGACGATCCGACGGTGACCGGTTCTCGTTCCGGCTCACCATCGACGTCGACGATGTGGACCGTTTCCTGTCCGAGCCCGAGCACCTCGCCCGGGCCGAGGGATGGATCGACGCCGCCTTCTGCGGGGGCAGGCGTCCGATCGAACGAGGATGGTTCAACCTCTTCGCGCCGGGCGACACTCCCGACCGGCGCGAGATGCGTTACCGGCTGTGGTTCACCGACCACGAGGGCCAGGCCCGCACCCTGGCCGGCTGGAAGGACGTACACCACGGGCCCGCCACACGGCTGTGGCTCGACACCTCGACCCTGTACACGCGGTTGCTGCGGGGTCACGTGCCGGAGGGCGGGGACGACGGGGCGGTGGTGGACGGCGCGGGGACGCTGCGCATCCAGCCCCTGGACCTCGCCGCGACCCTGAAGAGCTTCGACACCGAGGGCCCGCACGGCGTCGCCGCGCTGGTCCGGTTCGGGAAGTTCTTCGTCGGTCAGCTCTGGGACGTCTACGGACCGGGGTGAGGCGGAAACCCCGAGGCGGCCGATCGGTGAGAGGGAGGTGGATCCCCCGCCGATCGGCCGCCGGTCCCGGGGGTTCGGCGGCGCCGGTCGCGGTCGACGCGGTGCCTGGGTGAAACAGATGGCTCTCTGGACGCCTTCGTCCCCTATTTGGAGGGGTTAGGGGAGGGAGGCGGGGGTGTGGGCAGCGCCGCGAAGTCGACCTTGCCCGTGCTTTCGAGGAGGGTCATGTGCTTCATGACCACGTCGACCGCGACCTGCGCGAAAGCGCGGATCTCGGAGTTCTTGGTGCCCGCGCGGACCAGGGCGACCGCCGCGAACACCTTGCCGTGCGCCGCTCGCAGGCGGTCGGCGAAGGTCTTGTCGTAGGCCTGGCCCGTCTTGGTGGACAGCTCGGCCATCCACCCCTGCTGGTCCTCGTTCGGCGTGCTCGGCAGCTCGACGTTCAGCTTGGCGGCGAGGGCCCGCACCTGCTCGTCGAGCTTGGTGTGGTCGGCGACCAGCATCTGACCGACCTCCTTGACCCGCGTGCTCCCGGCCCGCTGCTGCGCCTGCTGCCCGGTCGGGATCTCCCAGAGCCCCGCCTGCCGCACTCGAACGAGGAAGTCGCGGTCGGCCGGCCCGAGCGGGCCCGACTCGGTGTCGGTCCAGTCGGCCGGGGAGTCCCCGCTGGCCGAGGTGACGGCGTTCGGCGCGATCATGAAGACCGCCACCGTGGCGATGACCAGGAAGGTCAGCGCCGCGAGAACCTCGACGAGCCGCATGGACCTGAGTTGAAGTCGGTTCACCGATGCCCTCTCCCTTTCGTGTCCCGGATCCCTACCGGCGCGCTTGTCAGGAGGAGGTACGGGGGGAAATCGCCGATGGTTCAACCAATGTGGTGAGATTTTCGAATCTTACGGAAGTTGCCGAATTTGCTCACGTGACGGGTGATGCGCTGCCACCATGTGCCTGTGCAGCGTCACCGCAGCGTCCGGTCCCGACCGGAGGAAGCCCACGACGACTCGGAAGAGCAGCTGGTCACAACGCTCTACCGCGAGTTCGGCGGTCCCCTCCTCCGCAATGTGCGCAGATTGACTGGAGGCGACCAGCAATGGGCAGAGGATGTCGTACAGGAGACGGTCTTTCGCGCGTGGCGGAACGCGGGGAAGCTCAACAGGGAGCCCGGCCTCCTGTGGGCGTGGCTCATGACCGTGGCCCGCAGGATCGTCATCGACGCCCACCGGCAGCGATCGGTGCGTCCGCAGGAGGTCGAACCTGACAGGCTTGACAGCGTCGCCATTCCCGACGGGTCTGAGCCGATGCTGTCGGCGATGGTGGTATCGGAGGCCCTGTACAGCCTCTCGGAGGAACACCGGGAAGCGCTCGTGCAGACCTACCTCCACGACCGTACGATCAATGAGGCGGCAGAGGTGCTGGGAGTTCCGCCCGGGACGGTCAAGTCCCGGGTGTACTACGCGCTTCGCGCCCTCCAGAAGACGATGAAGGAGAGGGGGTGACCGGTCTCATGGATTCACCCCCCCACGTCGAGGTGGCCGCGTACATCCTCGGAGTCCTCAACAAGGAGGACTCCGAGGCCTTCGATCTCCACCTGCTCGACTGCGCGAGCTGCCAGGACGAGCTACGGGACATGTACGAGCTGCCCGACGCGCTGGATGTGATCAAGCGCGGCATGAAGGGCACGGTGGACGACGCGGCCCGGGGCACGGTGACCGGCCCGGTGTTCAGCCCGCTGAACGACCCGGGCACGGGCACGGTGAACGGCACCGGGTACAGGACGAACGGAGCCGTGAACGGATCCTCGCCCACCGGCGTGGTGAGGGACCTGTGGTCACCTCATCCGCCGCGCAGGCCCCCCGTCCGGAGCCATCGCCGGGCCGCCTCCCGCGCCGGACGGCCGGACGACGAGCTCGCCGAGGCCCGGGTCCGGCGCCGCAGGGCCATGTGGCTCGGCGTCGCCGCCGCCCTGGTGATCGGGGCGACCGGCACCGCCACGGCGCGGCTGTGGCCGCGCGGGGCTCCCTCGTCCACGGTCGTGGCGGCGCCCAGCGGCTCCGCCAAGGCCGACGTCAGGGAGGGCACCAGCCCCGACACGGGGGTCAGCGGCTCGGTCGGCATGGTGGCCAAGGGCTGGGGCACGGAGGTCGCCTTCCAGCTCGCCGGGGTGCGGGGGCCCGAGCGTTGCAGCCTGGTGGCCGTCTCCCGGTCCGGCGACACCGACGTCGTGTCCGGCTGGCGGATCCCACCCGGGCAGGGGTACGGCGTGGCCGGGCATCCCGACCCGCTGCGCCTGACGGGCGGCACGGCCCTCACCAAGGCCGAGATCGACCATTTCGAGGTACGCAGGGAGGACGGGGTCCGCCTGCTGGCGATCCCCGTCGCCTGACCGGGGAGGAAACAGGGGGGCGCGGGCCAGGCGACGGCGCCTGGCCGCGGGGCATCCGCGTGCCACCGGGAGGGGCCCGGAGGCACGCGACGGGCACGGGGACGATGAGGACACAGCCATCCTTTCTATGTCCTACCGCCTGCTCTCGGTCGGGGCCGGGGTGAGCCGGAGCGCGAGCGCGGGGCACATCTCGATCGCCCTGCGCGCGTCGCCTTCCAGCCGGCCCGGTACGGACGCGGTGCTGACCACGGGGTAGCCGTGCTGGTCGAGCCTGATCAGCTCGGGTATGACCAGGGAGCACAGGCCGTGGCCCTCGCACCGTGCCCAGTCGAGGATCAGCTGCGCCTCGGCGGCGCGGGACGAGGGCTCGGCCGGCAGCGGCAGCACACCGCGCACCGGCATGCCGCAGGTGCCGTACGCCGCGTGCGTCATGATGTCCTCGGCGAAGACGTCGATGGCCGACAGCACGAACCGCGCGGTGCCGTCGGGGTGGCCGCAGGCGCCCCGCCCCCTCATGGTCGCGGCGGCGCGCTGCACCGCCTCGATGTGCCCGGTGCCGTCGGCCAGGGCTCCGAACGCCTGCGCCAGGTCGGGCAGGCCCATGTAGCACGGCCCGCACTGCCCGGCGCTCTGGCCCGCCATGTACCTGGCGACCCGGGCGGTCTCGCCCAGCGGGCAGGAGTCCCATCCGAGCGGCACCACGATGCCGGCGCCGAGCGCTCCGCCCAGGGCCTCGAACCCGGCGCGGGACACCTCCGCCCGCTCTACCGCCTCGGCCGACATCCACTTGCCGTGGTAGCCGCCGAGCAGGACTCCCTGTCCGACGGTGGCGTCGCACAGGTCGAGCACCTCGCGCAGCCGTACCCCGGTGGGCGTCTCCACGACGGCGGGACGGCGCGCCGAGCCGGTGACGCTCAGCAGCACCGTTCCGGGCTCGGAGGCGAGGCCCACCGAGGAGTACATGTCGACGCCCAGCATGGCCATCAGGGCGAGCTGCGCGTAGGTCTCGGCGTTGGACAGCATGGTCGGCATCCCGCCCACGCCGCTGTCGCTGGAGCGGACCTTGCGTCCGGGCGGGATGGGCCGCTCGCCGTTGATGCCGCGGACCAGCGCCCCGCCCTCACCGGAGATGAAGCGGTCGGGCATGCGGACCACCCGGACGGTGTCCGTCATGCCCCGCTCGTGGATGGCGTTGAGCAGCGAGCGCTCGCCGGGACCGCCGTGGGCCACGCCCACGACGATCTCCACGGCGGACAGCGCCCTGGCCACCAGGTCGGCGCCGTCCAGGATCAGGTGCGGGGCCCGGGTGAGCAGCACCTTGTCCTTGTGGGCCGCGGGCTCCCCCTCGGTGGCGTTGACCACCACCGTGATAGGCGCCCCCCGGCGACCGGCCGAGTCGATCACGGCTCTGAGCTTGCGGGCGAACGGGAAGCCCGCGCCGCCGCGACCGCGCAGGTCACCGAGCTCGGCCAGCGCGATCAGGTCGTCGATCGGCAGCCGGGGCATGTGACCGTGTACCCGCCGGTGGGTGTCGTAGTCGAGCCTCGGCGAGCTGTCGAGGCCGGCGGTCAGGCGACCTGGCCCGATCCGGAACACATCCTGGACTCCGTACGTGGTCATCGCCGCACCTCCTTTCTCAACGTCACCCAGAACTCCTCGTCGAAGACGTCGTCCACGCGGATCTGCTCCGCCTTGCGGCCGATGTTCGCGGGGCGGGCGGCGACGGGGCCGTCCTTGGGACCGACGGTCACGACCAGCCGTACGAGCACGGCGAGCGCGACCGCGGCGAGGGAGCCGACGTAGCACATGGTCACCCAGTCGGCGGCGGGCCGTCCCGCCGTGAGCCCGTGCACGATGGAGACGGGCCAGGAGACGTAGGCCGTGACGTGCAGCGCCCGCCACAGCCAGGGCCATTTGATGCCCACGAACCGCCCGCGGAAGGCGCCCGTGGCCGCCACCAGGATCATCAGGTCGGAGGCGATGGTGCCGAGCCCGACCGCGAAGCCGGATCCGCCGAACGGCAGGAACGCGTCGGCGGGGTTCACGCGCCCTCTCATTATCTGCAGGACCACGTGGGTGATCAGGGAGCCGACCGCCACGACGGCGAAACCCCTGTGCAGGCCCTGCATGAACACACGGTGCCGTACCGCGAGGATCAAGCGATCGGTGGCGGCCAGTCCGACCACCACCGTCCCGGTCAGTCCAAGGAGAGTGAACACCCCCGCATAGAAGATGAGGAACTGCTGCACTGCGACGAGGACCGATGCTCCGAGGAGAGCGGTCCCCGCCAGAAGCGACGTGGACGTGAACAGTCCGACCACGATTGGGGCCCGTGATCGAGACCGTTGGGGAGCTCGTCGATGTCGCGTTTGATTCATCCCGTCCTCCGCCAGATAACGCAGTTCCGGCATAAACCGGACAACGTGCTGCTGGGTGCCTACCGGGATCTATCGGGACATTTGCGCGCGCGATCACACTAGCGCCTCGGCAGCCCCGCTGGTACCAGAACGTTACAGAAATTCGGCGCGCTTGAATTTTGCACGATCCGGGGTAAATACTGCTGGACAAATCAGACAAGCAATGCTAGACGACCGCTTATCGCCCGAAAACAAGTGGCCTGACCTCGGCGATCCGCTCTAACGTTTGACGACGTGGAGACTCTCAGCCGCCGCACGATCACCGATTCCGCGGGCCATCCGGTACTCAGCTATGTCGAAGGCACCCGCGCCGGGCGTCCGTACGCCGACCTCGCGGAGGTGCTCGGGCCGGGAGCGGTGGAGGTCATCCTCCGCGAGATGGCGGGCTGGGTCGTCTCCGGCGACGAGGACCTCGGACGGCGCCTGATGGCCGCCGGCGGGCGGCGCCTCCGCCACGCCCACGTCTACTCCCGCGACCTGCGCGCCGACCCCGCCCCGCCGGAATGGGCGGAGACCGGCTACGGCGTGGTCGCCTGTGACGCCGTCCCGGCCGAGGAGGTCTTCCCGGCCTGGCGGAGCGCCTACCCGCCGGAGCATCCGGACCACAACGCGGGCGACGACACCACCGTGCTGGAGCGCGATCTCGCCCCGATGCTCGCCGGTCGGTCGTACGGCCGGCTGCTCCCCTGCGGCGGCCTGCTCCTGAGGGAGGGCCAGGTGGCGGCGGGCGTCGTCGTCGGCGAGCTCGACGGGAGTCCGCCCTTCGGCGGCCCGTGGGTCCTGGACGTCTTCCGCGCCCCCGACCCGCGGTTCGCCGGGCTCGGCGCCGTCATGCTCCGCCGCGCCCTGGCTCTGGCCACCCTGCACGGCCTGCCCATGCTCGGCCTCGCCGTGAGCGACGGCAACCCCGCGCGGCGCGTGTACGAACGCCTCGGGTTCCGTCACACGTTCTCGTCGATCACCGTGATCGTCCCGGGCTGACCCCGGTGGTCAGGAGCGCAGGTAGGCGAGGACGGCGAGCACCCTGCGGTGCTGGTCGCCGTCGTCGGCGTACAGGCCGAGCTTGTTGAAGATGCTCCTGACGTGCTTCTCCACCGCCCCGTCGGTGATGACGAGCTGGCGGCCGACGGCGGGGTTGGACTTACCCTCGGCCATCAGCCCGAGCACCTCGCGCTCCCTCGGGGTCAGGGAGCCGAGGGGATCGTCTCTGCGACGCCTGACCATCAGCTGGGCCACCACCTGCGGGTCGAAGACGGTGCCTCCGGAGGCCACCCGGCGAAGCCCGTCGAGGAACTCCTCCACGTCGGCGACCCGGTCCTTCAGCAGGTAGCCGACCGCCCCCCGGGCGTCGGCGAGCAGGTCGTCGGCGTAGGAGACCTCGACGTACTGCGAGAGGATCATCACCGGGGAGCCCGGGACCCGGCGCCTGGCCTCGACGGCGGCGCGCAGGCCCTCGTCGGTGAAGCTGGGCGGCATGCGGACGTCCACCACGGAGATGTCGGGACGGTGGGCGGCGACGGACTTCACCAGAGCGTCGCCGTCTCCCACCGCGGCCACCACCTCGCAGCCGAACTCCTCCAGCAGCCTCACCAGGCCTGATCGGATGAGAACGGCGTCATCGGCCACGACTACGCGCACGGAACCTCCGCAATGATCAATGTCGGGCCGCCCGCCGGGGACCGCACGATCAGCTCGCCGTCGACGGCACGCAGCCGATCGGCCAGACCGGCAAGACCGTGGCCCTTGGCGACGTGTGCGCCGCCGACCCCATCATCGCCGATCGCGAGCAGCAGCGTGTCACCCACGCGGCTGAGCGCGAGCGTGCACAGCTCGGCCCTGCTGTGCTTGCCGATGTTGGTCAGCGTCTCGGCCGCCACGTAGTAGAGGGAGTTCTCGACGACGGCGGTGTACCTCTCGACGGTCTGCACGTCGAGCTCGACCGGGATGATGCAGCGACCGGCGAGCGCGGCGAGCGCTGGGGCGAGCCCCCGGTCGCTCAGGATCGGCGGGGCGATGCCCCGCGACAGCGCCCGCAGCTCGTCGAGCGTCTCGCGGGTGGCCGTGATCGCCTCCGACAGCGTCGCGTGAGCGCCCTCCGGGTCCTTCTGGAGCTGGCGCTGGGCACGGGAGAGCTCCATCGCGAGGTACACCAGGCGCTGCTGCGGCCCGTCGTGGATGTCCCGCTCCAGCCGGCGCAGGGCGCTGGCCTCGGCGGACACCGCGGCGGCTCGTCCTTCGGTGAGGTCGTCGATGCGCTCGTGCAGCTCGGCCACCCCGGTGAGCAGGGCCCTGCCGAGCCCCGCCTGGAGCAGGGCCCCGCCCCTGACGATCCCCGGAAGGGTGATCGCGAAGACCGCCCCGATGACCAGGTAGAACGCACTGTCGGTGAGGTAGCCCCTGCCGAACCCGAGCAGCTCGGGGAGCTGGGTGTTGCCGGGGATGTTGGAGATGATCCAGCCGTACAAGGGGTACAGCAGGCCCGCCACGGTCACCGCCCACCAGGTCACGGTCACCACGAACGTCACGATCGCGATCGGGAAGACCACCACGCCGTGCAGCAGGTCGAGCCAGGACTGGCCGTTGGCCAGCGGCTGGATCAGCCTGCGTGCCCACCCGGCCGTCTCCGGGGGCTTCTTGTACCGGGGGCGGGCCACCGGGCGGCCGAGGATCTCGGGGAGCCAGCGCCGCTCCACGTCGGCGAAACCGCGTGCGATCAACATGGTCACGGACAGGATGGGGAGCCCGATCCAGACCACGACGGTGCCGAGCCCCGCGGAGAACCCGGCGACCAGCAGGCTGAAGCTCAGGATGGCGAGGGGTAACCCGAGCAGGGTGTAACGGGTGTCGGCGCCAAGGTGCTTGAGGAGGGATCTCATGGCGACCAAGCTACGAGCCGCGACGGGGCCCGTTCGACCCCGTGCGCCGGTCTCACCGGGGTAGGGCCAGCCCTACCGGAAACGGTCATGTGATCTCCCCTGAAGACACCCGTATGCGTCACTGCGCCGGCATGTCCTCCGGCGGGAGCCTCGGGTCATCGGATTTCCCCTGATTTCCCGTGGCTCCCCCCTGACGATACGAGGTGCGCCGTGCCTGCACTGCTCGACAGACCCCCGATCGCGCCTCCCCAGGCCGAGGTGACCGGCGGAGGCGTCACCCGCCCCGCCTCCGCCCCCGCGCGCCACGGGCGGCCCGGACGCGACGTTTTCATCGACCTGCTCCGGCTTTTCGGCATCGCCGTCGTGGTGCTGGAGCACTGGAGCATCCCGGTCCTGTCCTACGCTGAGGGCCGAATCACCACGGGCAACGCGTTCACCGCGCCCGGAGCGTTCGCCATCACCTGGATCAGCCAGGTGATGCCCCTGGTCTTCTTCGCGGGCGGGGCCGCCAACGCGATCAGCCACCGGTCGCACCTGGAACGCGGGGGCGGCGAGCCGCTCTGGCTCGCGGGCCGCGTCCGCCGCCTGGCCTGGCCGGTGCTCCCGCTGGCGGTGGTGTGGATCCCCCTCCCCCACGTGCTGCTCGCCCTCGGCCTGCCCGGACAGCCGGTGGAGACGGCCGCCCGCCTGGCCGGGCAGCTGCTGTGGTTCCTCGCCATCTACCTCCTCGCGGTGGTCCTCACCCCGGTCCTGCTCCGGCTCGGTGAGCGGTACGGATGGCGCGTCCCCGCCGCGCTGGCCGCGGGGGCGGTCGTGGTGGACGTGGTGAGGTTCACCGGGCCGGAGGCGGCCGGGTTCCTCAACGTCGGGCTCGTCTGGCTGGCGGTACACCAGCTCGGATTCCTCTACGCGAGCGGCCGGCTGGGCGGGTATCGGCTGATGGCGGCCGGCGGTTTCGCCACCGCCGTCGTCCTTGTGGCCTTCGGGCCGTATCCGGGCAGCATGATCGGGATGCCGGGCGCCGCGATGTCCAACATGGCCCCGCCAACCGTCGCGCTGCTGGCCGTGGCCTGCGGGCAGATCGGGCTGGCGATGATCCTGCGCCCCGCCATCCTGCGGCTGGCCGCCAGGCCCGCCGTCAAGCGGGTCGTGACCTGGGCCGGGCCGCGCATGATGACCGTCTACCTGTGGCACATGAGCGCGCTGTTCGTGGTCGCGGGCGTGGCGGTCGTGGGGCTGGGCATCGCGACCCCCTCTCCCGGCGGCGGCGCCTGGCTGGCCGGATGGCCGATCTGGCTCGCCGCCCTGGTGCTCGTCGTACGGCCGCTGATCAGGCTGTTCGCCCGCTTCGAGGAGCCGCCCGCCACGTCGTACGGGACCCCGGGGTGGGTGAGGGCCGTCTCTTCGGCGGGGCTGGCGGGAGCGGGGCTGCTCACGCTGACGGTCACCGGCTTCGCCCCGGGAGCGGCGCCGATGCTGGGAAGCGCCGCGATCGTCACCGGCCTCGCCCTGGTCACCCCGATCGGGCGCCCGGCTCAGTGATCGGCGGAAAGCCAGACGTAGCCCGCGAACCGGCCGGTCAGCCGCTCCCTGCGATGGGAGTAGAGGCCGGCCGTCTCGATGGTGCAGCGGTCGTCGTGCCGTACGTCGGTCACCCCGGCCCTCGCGAGCTGGGCGGCGATGCCCGCCCGCAGGTCGAGCGCCGGAGTGCCCGCGCGGCTGACCGACCACGCCTCCGGCAGCACCTCGGCCACCTCCCGGCGCAGCTCCTCGGGCACCTCGTAGCACGCGCCGCACGCCAGCGGCCCGACCAGCGCGACCAGGTCGGCGGCCCCGTGCGAGCGCATCGCCTCCACCAGCGCGGTCACCACGCCGGCCGCCGTACCGGCCCGGCCCGAGTGCGCCCCGCCGACCAGGCCCGCGACGGGGTCGGCGAGCAGGACGGGCGCGCAGTCGGCCGCGAGCACGGCGAGCCCGAGGCCCGGCCGGTCGGTGAAGACGCCGTCCAGCGAGGGCGGGTCGGCTCCGAAGGGCCCGGCCGCGTAGCTCACGTCGCGGCCGTGGACCTGCCGCATGAACACGACCTCGCCGGGGTCGAGCCCGAGCTCCTTCGCGGTGCGCGCGCGGTTCTCCGTGACGGCCGCGGGATCGTCGCCGACCGACCCGCCGAGGTTGCGCGTGCCGTACGGCCCGGCGCTCACCCCTCCGTGACGGTCGGTGAACGCCATCCTGACCCGGTCGATCGCAAGCACGCCGCCAGTTTACCCAGCGCGGGCTCCATGATCACCGCTGGCTACAGGTGGGTGCCGGCGGCCATCGGGGAGACGTCGAGGCGTCCGTCGTCGCAGGGGGCGGCCTTGAAGGGGATCTCCAGGTGCGCGTCGACCTCGTCGGGCGGCAGGATGATCAGCCGTGCGGACTCCGGGCACCGGGTCTCGCGCCCGGTCGGCACCACGGTCCAGTGCGTCTTGGCGTAGGCCCCGGCTCCCGGCCGGAGGGTGATCCGGCGCGGCTGGGTCCCGTCCCTGCGTGTCCTGGTGCGCAGCACGTCGCCCCTGCCGTCGATCATGATCAGGCCGACGTAGCCGTACACCCAGCAGGTCCTGGCGGATTTGTTGGTGAGCACCAGAGGGGCGTACCGCTGCCCGGCGCCGGGCGAGACGGCGCCGACGCGCGCCGCGAGCGAACCCGTGTGGCACCGCCCGGCCGCGGCCGCGACCGTGGAGGACCCCGCGGAGGAACCGGCCGTGGCCGTAGAGGACCCCGCGGAGGAACCGGCCGCGGCCGACACGGTCACCACACCCGCCACCACGGCCGACACGAAGGCGAGACGTCTGGCGTTGTTGGATGGCTTCATACCGTGTTAGACGCACCTTGCGCGGCATTTGTTCTGAGGCTGTCGTAGAGCGCCTGGGTGCGGGCGGCGATGGCGGGCCAGGAGAAGTGCTCGACGGCACGCCGGCGCCCCGCCTTGCCCATCGAGGCGGCCAGTTCGGGGTCGGACAGCACGGCGTTGACCCGCTGGGCGATGGCGTCCGCGAACTCCTCCGGATCGTGCGGCTCGCCGTCGGTCCCCTGGTCGATGGGGACGAGCAGGCCGGTCGAGCCGTCGGCGACGACCTCGGGGATCCCGCCGGTGGCGGTGGCCACGACGGCGGTCTCGCAGGCCATGGCCTCCAGGTTCACGATGCCCATCGGCTCGTACACCGACGGGCACACGAAGACGGTGGCGTGGGTGAGGATCTGGATGACCTCGGTCCTCGGCAGCATCTCGGAGATCCACACCACCCCGGCCCTGCTCCCGCGCAGCTCCTCGACCAGCCCGGCGACCTCGGCGGCGATCTCCGGGGTGTCGGGCGCGCCCGCGCACAGCACGAGCTGGGCGTCCGGGGCGAAGGACCGCGCCGCGCGGAGCAGGTGGACCAAGCCCTTCTGCCGGGTGATGCGCCCGACGAAGACCACGTACGGCCTGGCGGGGTCGATGCCGTGCGCGAGCAGGACGCCGGTTTCCCGGTCAGGCGCGTACTCGCCCGTGTCGATGCCGTTGTGGATCACGGTCACGCGGTCGGGCGCGATCTCCGGGTAGCAGGTGAGCACGTCGCGCCGCATGCCCTCGGACACCGCGATCACCGCGTCCGCGCCGAGGAGGGCGGTGCGCTCGGCCCAGGAGGACAGGGTGTAGCCGCCGCCGAGCTGCTCGGCCTTCCACGGGCGCAGGGGCTCAAGGCTGTGGGTCGTGACCACGTGCGGCGTGCCGTACAGCATCTTGGCGACGTGACCCGCGAAGTTGGCGTACCAGGTGTGACTGTGGACCACATCGGCCCCCTCGCACGCCGACGCCATCTCCAGGTCGACGCCGAGCACCTGGAGCGCCGGGTTCGCGGTCTCCAGGCCGCCGGGGACGCGGTAGGCGTCCACGCCGCCCTCGTCGCGCCGGGCCCCGAAGCACCGGACCCGCACGTCGGCCAGGCTCCGCAACTCCCTGGCGAGATACTCGACATGGACCCCGGCTCCGCCGTACACCTCGGGCGGGTACTCACGGCTCAGTAGATCAACACGCATGGATAAACCTTAGCGTTTGGCGGTGTTTCGGCAGGTTTAGCAGGGTAAAGCCGGGTAACGTCCTCTCATGACGACGCCCAGAATCCTCGCTATCGTGCTGGCCGGTGGCGAGGGGAAGCGGCTGATGCCGCTCACAGCCGACCGTGCCAAGCCGGCGGTGCCCTTCGGAGGAATCTACCGCCTGGTCGACTTCGTCCTGTCGAACCTGACCAACGGCGGCTACCTCAAGATCGTCGTCCTGACCCAGTACAAGAGCCACAGCCTCGACAGGCACGTCACGCGCACCTGGCGGATGTCGACCATGCTGGGCAACTACGTCACACCGGTGCCGGCGCAGCAGCGGCTCGGCCCGCGCTGGTTCGCCGGGTCGGCCGACGCGCTCTTCCAGAACCTCAACCTCATCTACGACGAGCTGCCCGAGCACTGCATCGTCTTCGGCGCCGACCACATCTACCGCATGGACCCCCAGCAGATGGTCCAGCAGCACATCGAGTCCGGCGCCGACGTCACCGTCGCGGCGATCCGCCAGCCCCTGTCGCTGGCCGACCAGTTCGGCGTGATCGAGACCGACCCGGCCGGGCACAGGATCGTGGCGTTCCGCGAGAAGCCCACCGACGCCATCGGCCTGCCGGACGCCCCCGACCAGGTCTACGCCTCGATGGGCAACTACGTCTTCAGGACCCAGGCGATGATCGACGCGCTGAGGGAGGACGCGCTCGACCCCAGCAGCAAGCACGACCTGGGCGGCAACATCATCCCGATGTTCGTGAAGTCGGGCGGCGCGCAGGTGTACGACTTCGCCCACAACGTCGTGCCCGGCTCCACCGAGCGCGACAAGGGCTACTGGCGCGACGTCGGCACCCTCGACGCGTACTACGACGCGCACATGGACCTGGTCTCGGTACACCCGGTGTTCAACCTCTACAACGACCGCTGGCCGATCTACACCGGCCACGACCCGCTGCCGCCCGCCAAGTTCGTGCACAACGACGGCGACCGCGTGGGGCACGCCGTCGACTCGCTCGTCTCGCCCGGCGTGATCGTCTCGGGGGGCGTGGCCTCGCGGTCCATCCTGTCTCCCGGGGTCGTGCTGCACTCCCACTCCCAGGTCGAGGACTCGGTCCTCATGGGGTCCGTCAAGGTCGGCAGGGGCGCCATCGTCCGGCGGGCGATCATCGACAAGAACGTGGTCATCCCGGACGGCGCCCGGATCGGGCTCGACCTCGAACACGACCGCTCCCGGTTCGCCGTGACGAGGGAGGGCGTGGTCGTGATCGGCAAGAACGAGGTCGTCGAGAGGTGACCCCCCGAGCCCTTGAGGATCTGGCGAGCGATTTCACGGCCGCCGGAGGGCAAGATATTGCCAGATAGGGGTATGGCATCAGGTATGACCGAAACCACGCGCGGACCCGATGACATGGGCGATGACGCGCAGTTGACCGAGATAGAGGAATGGACGGACAACCTGCCCATCGGCCATGAGATCGCCGAGGACGATCCCGACGATCGGAACGGCATCTCACGGCGGGTGTGGCAGGAGGCGCCCGAACGCGGTCGCGTGCCCCGCGAGGAACACCGGCTCGTCGCCCCGGACGAGGGCGCCCACGCGGACGTCGACTCCGAGGAGTACGCCCAGGAGGTCGGACCGGACGACGGCGACCTTTCCGCCGAAGAGCGGGCGATGCACATCGAGCCCGACTAGCACGCGAGCACCCTCCGGGGTTTCTGCCCGCTTGATCAGGCTTGCCCGGCCGAAGCGCTCTATCTCGCGCTAAGGTCCCGATGTGCGGAGATCACGGCCATTCTGGCGGCTGACGCCGGCGGAACGTCAGGTGTGGGACGCCTATCCCTCGGGCGCGTGGGTCGACCTGCGCACCGGTGACGCCGGGCGCGACGACCCCGCGCAGGGTGCGCGGTGGGGGCGAGAGCGGACCGTCCGCGCTGGCCTCATCACCGCGCTCATGCTCGGAGCGCATCCCGCGGGGCCAGGTCAGGTGGCGGGGCTGCGCCTCGCCGGGGCCCGCGTCGTCGGCGAGCTCGACCTCTCGGACGCGACGATCACCACGAAGCTCCACCTGCTGAACTGCCACCTGTCGGGCATCGTCTCCCTCACCGACGCGACCGCCAAGGGCCTGCGCTTCCGCGGCTGCGACATCCGCCGCATCCGAGGGGCCCGCTGCACGGTCGACGGGCTGTTCGAGCTGGACGCGTGCACGATCCGCGCGGGAGTACGGCTCGACAACGCCCACATCGCCGGCCAGTTCCGCCTCAGCCGTACCCACCTGTTCGCGCCGGACCAGCCCGCCTCCGTCGCCTCCGAGAGCTTCAAGGAGGACAGGAGCCGGACAGTGACCGAGGCTGAGAAGCGCGATCGGGGCTGGGACCAGGACCACTGGGCGCTGTGGGCCGGGGGCCTGACCGTGGACGGCGGCGCCTTCTTCCGCGACCTGCGGGCCACCGGCGGCCTCAGGCTGATCGGTGCCCGCTTCAACAGCGGCCTCTACCTCCAGCGCGCGGTGATCAAGGGCACCGGCCCCCTCGCCGTGTACGCCGACCACATGCACGCGTCCAGCGCGGAGTTCAGCGCCGGCTTCACCGCCGAGGGCACCGTACGGCTGCGCGGGGCGCGGGTGACCGGAGTGCTCTCCTTCGACCGGGCCGTGGTGAGCGCCCCGGTCCGCTGCCTGCACCTCAGCCACATGCAGGTCGACGAGCTCATCCTGCGCCCGGAGTCGGTACAGGGCGAGATCAACCTCGGCTACTCGCGGATCGGCGTCCTGCTCGACCACCCCGACGCCTACCCCGGGCACGTCCGCCTCAACGGGCTCACCTTCGAGTCGCTGCGGGGCGGCACCTCGCTCGCGGACCGCCTGGCCTGGGTGGCCCGTGACCCGCAGGGCTACCGGCCGCAGCCCTACGAGCAGCTCGCCGCGTGGTACCGCAGGATCGGCCACGACCAGGACGCGCGCGGGGTCCTGCTCGCCAAGCAGCGGGCCCGGCGCTCCACGATGCGCTTCCCGGGACGGCTCGCGGGCTACCTGCTCGACCTGGTCGTCGGGTACGGGCACCGCCCCTGGCTGGCCGGGGTGTGGTTCGGCCTCCTGCTCACCGTCGGGACGGCCGTCTTCGCCACCCATCCCCCCGCCCAGGTGGGGCTGGACGAGCGGCGGATCTTCCACCCCTTCCCCTACACGCTCGACCTGCTGGTCCCGGTGAGCGTCTTCGAGCAGCGGGGCGCCTGGGAACCCGTGGGATGGACGCAGTGGCTGGCGAACATCCTCATCGCGTCGGGCTGGATCCTCGCCACGGCGCTGATCGCGGGCGGCACCCGCGTGCTCAGGCCGTCGAACAACTGAGCGGCCGACCGGCGCCCACCTCAGACCCCAGGGCCCGCCGCGCGTCCGGTGAGGTTCTCCAGGCGGGGACCGGCGGTCTTCTCCGCGCGGGAGCGGGCGGGCCGTTCGCCCGGGAGGTCCTCCACGCGCAGACGCGGCAGCGCCTCGGGGTGGTTCTCCCGGATGTAGGCGATCAGGTGCTCGCGCATGTCGCACTTCAGATCCCACACGCTCGGCGCGTCGGAGGCGCTCATCAGCGCCCGCAGCTCCACCACGCCGTTGGGCTGGATGCCGGTCACCTGGAGGGTCCAGTCCTTCTGGTCCCACAGCGGATGCTCGCGCAGCCGCCGGTACAGCTCCGCCCTGATCTCCTCGACGGGCACCGACCAGTCGACGTACAGCATCACGTGCCCGACGACGCGGCTCTCGTAGCGGGTCCAGTTCTCGAAGGGGGTGGTGGTGAAGTGCGAGACCGGCAGGATGAGCCGGCGCTCGTCCCAGAGCCGCACGACGACGTAGGTCAGCGTCAGCTCCTCGATCCGGCCCCACTCGCCGCCGACCACCACGGCGTCGTCCAGCCGGATGGCGTCGCTGAAGGCGAGCTGCAACCCGGCGATGAGGTTGCTCAGCGTGGACTGCGCGGCGATGCCCGCCACCACGCCGGCGATCCCGGCCGAGGCCAGCAGCCCGGCGCCGAGAGCCCGCACGGACGGGAAGCTGAACAGCATCGCCCCCGCGGCCACCACGATCATGACGGCGGCGGCCACCCGCCGTACGAGGGTGATCTGCGTGCGGATGCGGCGCGCCCTGCGGTTGCCGTCGCCCTCGATCGTCCCGAGCCGCGCCAGCACCACGTCCGTCACCGCGTACGCGGCCTGGATGACCAGCCAGGCCACGGTCGCGATCAGCAGCACGGTGACGCCCTGCTCCACCGCGTAGGAGGCGTCCTCGCCGGTCATGCCCGGCGCGAATCCGGTGTTGAACGCGACCAGGCCCGCCGTGGCGAACCCCGGCCACGTGCACCGCTCGACGATCGGGCCCGCCAGCGAGAAGCGGCCGTTGACGCGACGGGATCTGAGCAGCCGCCTGAGCAGCTCCACCGCCACGATGGCCGCCACCACGACGAGCACAAGGACAACCCAATTGACTGCTGATGACACGGACGGCGCCTCCTTCGTCGTCTTTCCTACCGTGTGCCATCGGTTGGGGGAAATCAGATTGGCTCAGAACACCTCGTCGAAGCTCACCGTGCCCTCCACCGCCACCTGGTAGGCGGACACCCTGCGCTCGAAGAAGTTCGCCAGCTCCTGCACGTCCTGGAGCTCCATGAAGGCGAACGGGTTGGCCGTGCCGTACCGGATGGGCAGCCCGAGCCGCACCAGGCGCCGGTCGGCGACGTACTGGAGGTACTCGCGCATCTGGTCCGCGCTCATGCCGGCGAGGCCCTCGCCGCACAGGTCACGGGCGAACGCCAGCTCGGCGGCGACCGCCTCCTCGATCATCCGGGTCACCTGGGCGCCCAGCTCGTCGTCGAAGAGATCCGGCTCCTCCGCCCGCACGGTGTCCACCACCGAGAAGGCGAACTCCATGTGCATGGACTCGTCGCGGAACACCCAGTTCGTCCCGGTCGCCAGCCCGCCCAGCAGGCCGCGCGAGCGCAGCCAGTACACGTAGGCGAAGGCGCCGTAGAAGAACAGGCCCTCGATGCAGGCGGCGAAGCAGATCAGGTTGAGCAGGAAGGCCCCGCGGTCCTGCCGGGTCGCGAGGCGGCTGAGCCCGTTGATCGAGTCGATCCACCGGAAGCAGAACTCCGCCTTGTCCCTGATCGACGGGATGTGCTCGATCGCCGCGAACGCCTTGGCCCGCTCGTCGTGGTCGGGGAGGTAGGTGTCCAGCAGCGTGAGGTAGAACTGCACGTGCACGGCCTCCTCGAAGAGCTGCCGTGAGAGGTACAGCCGCGCCTCGGGGGCGTTGACGTGCTGGTACAGGTTCAGCACCAGGTTGTTGGCCACGATCGAGTCGCCGGTCGCGAAGAACGCCACCAGGCGGTTGATCAGGTGCCGCTCCCCCGGGCTCATCTTCGCGAGGTCGGCGAGGTCGGACTGGAGGTCCACCTCCTCGACCGTCCAGGTGTTGCGGATCGCGGCCCTGTACCGCTCGTAGAACTCGGGGTACCGCATCGGCCGCAGCGTCAGGTCCATTCCGGGGTCGAGCAGCATCACTGGCAGGCCTCACAGATCTCGGGGTTTTCGAGGGAACACGCGACGGCCGCGAGGTCGGGCACGACCTCGAACGTCTGGACGGAGTCCGCGCCGCGCGCGGACGGCGACGGGGACGCCGACGGGGAGCCTGCCGTGGACTCGGCGGCCACGGTGGTCTGCGCTATGCGCGTCGCCGGACGCGAGCGCAGGTAGTACGTGGTCTTCAGCCCGGACCGCCACGCATAGGCGTACATCGACGACAGCTTGCCGATGGTCGGGGTGGCCATGAAGAGGTTGAGGGACTGCGACTGGTCGATGTACGGCTGCCGCGCGGCGGCCAGGTCGATCAGCGCCTTCTGCGGCAGCTCCCAGGCGGTGCGGTACAGGGCCTTGAGGTCCTCGGGAACCGAGGCGATCTCGCCCACGGACCCGTCGGCGCGCTTGACCGCGTCCCTGACCTGCGGCGTCCACAGCCCGCGCTCCTGCAGATCGCGGACCAGGTAGCGGTTGACCTGCAGGAACTCACCCGAGAGCGTCTCGCGCTTGAAGACGTTGGACACCTGCGGCTCGACGCACTCGTAGCATCCGGCGATCGAGGCGATGGTCGCCGTGGGGGCGACGGCCAGGAGCAGCGAGTTGCGCAGCCCGGTGACCGCGACGCGCTCGCGCAGCTCCGCCCACTCGGCGGGGTGTACCGGGTTCGCCGCCGGGAAGTGGTCGAGGTGCAGGACTCCCCCGGCCGCGCGCGTGTCGGCGTACGACGGATGCGCCCCGTGCGCCTCGGCGAGGCTCGCGGACGCCCAGTAGGCGGCGAGCGCCATCTCCTCGGCGATCCGCGTGGACAGCGCGAGCGCCTCCGGCGAGTCGAAGGGAAGCCGCAGCGAGAAGAAGACGTCGGCGAGGCCCATCACGCCGAGGCCGATCGGCCGCCAGCGCAGGTTGGCGGCCTCCGCCTCGGGTGTGGGGTAGAAGCCCCGGTCGATGGACCGGTCGAGGAAGCGGACGGCCGTCGCCACCGTGGAGCGCAGCCGGGCCCAGTCGACCCCGCCGTCCACCAGGTGCGCGGCGAGGTTGACCGAGCCGAGGTTGCACACGGCCGTCTCGGCGTCGCTGGTCACCTCAAGGATCTCGGTGCACAGGTTGGACAGGTGGATGACGTTCCCGGGCCTGGCCGTCTGGTTGGAGGCCCGGTTGGCGGCGTCCTTGAACGTCATCCAGCCGTTGCCCGTCTGCGCGAGGGTGCGCATCATGCCAGCGCGAAGACGAACTCGTTCCACGCGGTGATGAACGAGAAGATGCTCGTCGCCACCAGTCCTGGCGCCACCAGGGGGAACAGTACCTTCCA